>NZ_MNQY01000034.1:0-3603 GCF_001915675.1 Parabacteroides sp. merdae-related_45_40
CTATGTAAGGCCTTGATGTCGTAAACGATCTCTTTCCTGATCGTATATCCCTTTTCTTGTAAAGAGTCGCAATGCCTTTTTACGGCCTGGTTGTCCGTGAAATTCCGGATGTCGGGTACATATCGTTCGCCTTCGGGCGATACGAAATATTCCATCCGTGAAAAATGGAACGGCATATTCCGGATTAAGTATCGGGCTGCTTCTAACTTTATACTGTCATTTTTGTAATATTCGAGCACCTTTTCCAATTCCGCCTGATTTTCTCCGCTCATGGATAAGGCTTGTTCCAGACTGACACCTTTTGTTTTTTGCATGGAACAAGAGGTCAAAATACTTAATATCATGAATAAGAAACATGTTTTCATGGACGGTATAAATTGTTTATTAACGTTCGACAAGGACAATCACAGGGGAATTTCCATTTTCCGGTATCTCGTAATCGATCAGATATTTTCCGTCTGTCGATATGAAATGAGGCACAAAAGTACTTCCTTCCTTGAATC
Source organism: Parabacteroides sp. merdae-related_45_40 (assembly GCF_001915675.1). NCBI lineage: Bacteria > Pseudomonadati > Bacteroidota > Bacteroidia > Bacteroidales > Tannerellaceae > Parabacteroides > Parabacteroides sp. merdae-related_45_40. The sequence goes on from NZ_MNQY01000034.1 coordinate 504, forward strand.
GGTAAGAATTGTCCGGATAGATGACCTTTTGATAAAATGCTTGTTTGGCATTTTTGTCATAGCTGTAAGTGTACGGATCAGTTACATCATGGTGTGCCAGATAAATGATACCGTCTTTCTCTCCGGTTGCAGCAAGCGCAATTTTGCCGTTGAAGAAGTCCCATTTTTTCATCAGCTGTTCAGCCGTGCAAGCAAACATGGCTTCTTTGGTAGCCTTGTATTTTCCTAACTCGACTACAGCATAAGGAACTAAATTCAAGTGTTCATCAACCTGATAGATCGTGTCGTTGAAAACTTCTTTGAAAGCGGGGACAAGCCCGTCAAACGCTTTCATTTCGGGTGGTGCACTATATACGACTTCTGACGAAGCAGGCTCATATTTATCCAGATTCGGAACAATCTTAATTGCTGTCGTATCTCGAAAAAAAACAAACCTGACCTCTTTTTTTCCTGTGTGATTGTCTACATGCCCTAAAAACATGCCCGTATTGGGAATAAGGAAAAAATTCAGGGTGTGCCGTATTCGTGGGCAAAATAATTTACCTAAATATTCTCCTTGCCAATTGTATCGTGTAAAATCATAATTTCCATCCACAACAAACAGTGTGTCATTCCGTAAAATAACGCCATTCATCCTTTTATATTCTCCTTCTCCATCTCCTTTTTTACCGATTTCATACATATATTTTCCATCTTTATCAAATAGAGATAATCTGTCCGAATGAACCACTAACAGTTTTTCATCGTCCAGTATGATCCTTTGGATGGATTTGACCCGAATGAAGTCGTTGGTTTCCAGTTGCACGTATCGAGGATTTGTCGCCCATTCATTTAAACCTATTTCTTGTGCTTCATTTTTGACCAAAGGACGAAAATCTATCCGATAAAAATTCTCATGATCGGAAGATTGCGTTTGTCGGTTGCTACAAGACCCAAGAAACAGGCAAAAGAGAAGAATCCATGTTTTCATAAACTTGTTATTTCAGTATGTTACTAATATCAAACCGTACAATAGCTATTTCTGGCTCTTCAGTTACTGCATATATAGTTTTTTCATCATCTGATACAGACAATCTACTTGCACTTCTGTCTGTGTGCAAGTTTGCTAAAAAATGTCCATTATGATCAAATACTAAAATATTATGCACTTTTATATTTCTTCTATTTTCTCGTACATATTTTTGCCCAAAATAACTGCAAAAAATATAGTTTTTTGTCATCTTTACATCTGAAAAACCAAGCTTTAAATTTTTTCTATCTAATTGTTTTTTCACATATTTAGGTTCTTCCAAATAGAAATCCCACAATAATTGGATTGCTCCATCTACTAATTTTTCATAACAAGCTATATATCCTAATGATGCCATTACAAATACAAATTTATTATCATATACGCTTGTAGATCCACTATATGATGACAAATCTGTACTACGATGATGTTCATCTGGAACATTTCCTATGTTTGCTTTTATTTCTAAATCTTTATCAAGTTCTATGATAGGCTGCGTTAATCCGGCCATTGATGAAGCTATAAAACAGTTATCATTCATATATTTACCAGAAAGCACTAAAATATCTTTATTTTTTAACGGGATATTATTCACTTCAGGTAAATCTGATGTATTAGAAATTTCATTCCAAGAATATTTTCTAAGACTTTTTAAGCCTAAATCATAAATAAATATATCATTATACTCATTTCTACCCCAATATTCTGGCTGAGTAAATTCTTTAGGACCACCTCCGAAATGTCCTGTATGATGAAGTTCCATACCATTATTAGCATCATAGACCTTAATAAAGTATTCATCACGGGTAAAAAACGTTAAAATCTTATCATTAACAACATCTATAGACCAAGGGAAACTCATTATAGATTCATTTGGATAGTCTATTGCATTGAGAGATATAATTTGTAAATTATTTTTACTGCATGATAAACTTAAAAATGTCAACAATATATATATTGATGAAATAATAACATTTTTCATAATGTAATTTTTTTAGCAAAAGAGTGTGTCAAAATTCACATATTCTATACTTTCGCCTATAGTTTATTTTATTCTGGCACACTCTTTATTATTTGATTACCAGATATGATACATATCCATCCAAACAGTTCCGCTAGTCATACATCTCATTGTCGTAAAGTCATCACAATAATCTGTACCGCTCTCACCTCTGGCAAGAGCCTCGGCATTTTCCAATGCCAAGTCAGAAAGTTGAACCTCATTTGTATTTTGCTGGTAGTTCCAGCCTGCTGCTGCAGCGATCGCAACAAAAGCGATAACGCCCAAAATTTTCGTTCCCATTTTATTATTATTTTTAGGGATTTATCATTTTATTATTAATTGTGGCTCTTTCGCCCAGTATCATTTCCCGGACCGGGTGATTTCCTACCCTTTTGTTGTTTACTCCAAATTTACTACTTCTGCCGTTACCTCCTTCTTTATTAGTTATTGAATGAGGGAAAGTCCGGGAGTTTCTGCTCGGTTTGCAAGCCTGTAGGCAGGAACTCCTTTCTTTTTCCCGTTAATTATTTTACTGTTCCGATAAAACTCAACATCAGTGAGTTGTTCGGGATGTTTCCATAAATGTCTACTGTTCGGTAAAAATCTCCCGGCTGTTCCGCTTCATAGCTGACCGTGATCGTTCCGCTCTCTCCCGGTTGCAACTCTTTCCAATTGCAAGTCGCTTCGGTGCAGTCGCAAGAGGTGGTGAAACCTGTCAACTTAAAGACAGTTATTCCGGTATTCCGGACTGCGATCGTCTGCTTCTTGGTTGTTCCTTCTTTGACTGTCCCTAAATCGTATTCGCTCTTTTCCGGTTCGAGGGTGGTTTTTGCCAATATCTCTTTGTGTTGCACACCAGCAATCTGTTTTAGATACAAATCCCTGACAGCCAAGTTATGCACCGGATTGCCGATCACTTTCACCTTGTTGTCCTGATCAAGCAGGAATGTTTGGAAAGTGATATCTTGTGGAAATTTGTTCAACTTGTCCAATCGGCTGTCCCGATCGATGCAGACCGGACGGTCGAAGTTGTCGCGTTTCAGGATGTATCGCAACTCTTTGTCGTCTTTCGACTGGAAGACGAAGAT
>NZ_MNQY01000034.1:3650-56227 GCF_001915675.1 Parabacteroides sp. merdae-related_45_40
CGGCAGTTGCAATTTGCAACTGGTGCAACCTGTTGAATCGACATAAATCAGCACTTTATATTCTGCATCGGGTATCCGGTATTCCACCTGCTCAGTGACAAAACGGGTGAAAACCATATCCTGCGGAAACACGATCTCTTTCCCTTGCCATTCCTGAACCAGGCGGGCGAATTGCTCTTTCTTGTTTTCCCGGCAAGCGGCTAACAAAAATAATAGGAATAATATGTAGAGCAGTCGTTTCATTTTCTTGTTATAGTTTGAATGTCACGATCGGATTATCGCTTTCCGCGCAAGTCGCAATTCCGGTGTTTGTTTTTTCATTGATATGGATGCCCAAGATATTTTTGTCGAGCGTATATTTTCGAACCGGGTTTCCTGCCAAATCGAACACGTAAAGGAAATGGCAGGAAATGGCCTCCTTTGGGAGCAGACATGCCGCGTTCGTAAAATTTGTCCCGCTCTTTCCAGGACATCCCATCGAAAACGGTATAAATATAATCGTCTGTGACTTGTATGTCCACAAACCCTTTGATGCCGGTCGGGAATCCTTCGCCTCCTTTTGCAATGAATTGAAGTTCTCCGGCAGGACCGTATATAACGTTATGAGTTTGAGTTTTTAGATTGTATATTTCAAGGGCTTCTCCCAATTGGGTCGCCATCGCGTATATCCCGTTTTTCGGGTTGTAATCGGTAAAGCTACGCCAAGCTTGTGCTAAGGCGGGATGAATATCTTGCTCATAGCTGATTTCGGTGGGAATTTTACCTATGTTTTTGATCGGTTTACCACTATGACTGACTTTGTGATAACGAAAATCACCTAAGTAGTCTGTGATCAGAAAGGCTGAATCTGTACGATAAAAATCTAAAGAGCGAACTAATGTTTTATCTAATCTTATTTCCTCTTTGCGCAAAACGGTCTTGCCCGTCGGAGAGACAGACCAGCGCGTGATCAGCATCCGGTTAGCATCCAATGTCCAGACTGAATCTAATGCAGAAAACTGGAACATCTCTGCCGAAAGCATTTCTCCGGGGGCCTCTCCACGCTTTCCGAACGGTGCGATCGGCTTCCACTCCGGATAAGTAAAAGCGTAAAAGTAATGGCTGTCATTATGTAAATCCATGATGACAGCGATACTGTCTTTTACCGCTACCCGGTAGGGATAACGGAAAAAGGCAGAATCAATAGAAATCTCCTGCGTGGCTACTATTTTCTCATCAGGAAAAGTTGTATATCGAGGGTAAAGAGGATCGGGTGAACCACTGCAGGAGATTAATGTACTTATTCCTATTAATAATATGTATAGGAAGATTCTCATGTCATTTTAAACTATAGCCACTATACATCTTATCAACTTTATCACCATGACAGTCGACATCGCCTATCCCGTAACACCTATAAGCACTACTCTCACCGGACGCCAAAGCCTCAATATTATCAAATGCCAATTGAGGCAAGCCGACAGATGATGTCGACAATGTCTTGATACAAGCAACTCCACCCAAACAAACCAAAACAATTACTACTGCTGAAACTCTTTTTTTCATAACTTTTGTTTTTGAGGTAAATGTAGGGATATATAATTCGGATGTCAATAGGTTTGTGCTACATATTTTACAATTCGCTACTACCCAGATAAATAGAATGCCATCTCCTGACTTCTTATAGGTTTTCTGTAGGTTTTCTTCGGACTTGAATTACATATATCTGAAGAGAAAAGCCTATATAGATGTCCATTTTTTATATTTTTGCAACATGCAAGAAGAGAATAGACATACAGACAAAATCCTTTTTTTTAAAAGACTATGCATATTATTATATATGTGTATGACTTTGTTTTGTTTGATAATGGTCTGGCATGGATTCCTTTCATGCCGTAAAAAGATTTTCACTGAAGCCTCTGCTACTTTTCAAGATGCTATCAGTAAAGAAATAAACACCCGATTGGGTTCCATACCGATAAAAACCAATAGAGGGACATTATTATTATCGGACTCTATTTCCTATGAAGAAAAAGAAAGATGGTGTGACCAGGACTATCTGTCTCTGAATGATCCGAACCGGATTTTCCTGGATAGCCTTTTTCGCGCCAGACTTGCAGATTTAGGTATGGAAACACAAACAGCGGTGCGTTGTAAGCGTAAAGAAAAAACAACGATAAGTTACACCGATAGCCTTTTTATGAAAAAAGCTACCGCTTTGAAGCCAGTTATATATCGGAAGAATAAAAATATAGAAGACAATATAGAATTACAAGCATTTGTGCAAATTCCGCTTTCCTTTGTTTTAAAACGGGCAGATTCCATCCTTCTCTTTTTACTCTTTTATGGTTTATTTGTCGGAATTTTATACGGCAGTTATAAATGGGGAATAAAAAAACTAAACGCGGTATTGCTTGAAAGGAAAGTTGTAGAAACAAAAATTGTAGAGAAGCCGGTTGTCGCTTTTGTCCGTTCTTTTTCCAAAGAAGGGACCTTACCTTTCGGATTACGGTTCGACAAGAAAAGCGGCATCTTGAAATACAAAAACCTACATGTGACTTTAAGCGGGCAAGGCCTGAAGCTATTTACTCATCTGATTAATTCTCAACAATCAGTGATAGCGCCTCAAATTATCTATTCACAAATCCTCGGAAATGCCTTAAAAAAGGAAAAGATCGGTAAAGCGGAACGCGATGCGGTCTCTGCTGCTATTGTGCGCTTGCGGGAAAGCTTGGCCCCCATGCCATTTATCCAAATCAAATCTTGTCGGGGAACCGGCTATCAGCTTATAATAAGTAATCCTGAAGAGATCTAAGAAACACAGAACACCAGACTTCGAAAGACGTTAAAACGCACAATACCCCCCTTCAAAAGGCATATATTTGTATTTTTCTGTTATTCAACATCTTGCAGAAACACGAGTTTCTTAAAAAATATAGGGTAGAAAACCTAATTTCATGCACTACAGTTTCGATTCAGACTAACGGGTATTTTGAAAAACCGTACAATAAGCCAGGGATGACAATAAGTTTTATTTTTAGAGAAACCGACCTGACGCTGAACCGGTAAAAATATCGGGGCAACCTGGGAATATTGTAAAAAATGCCCATAGAAACAAGAAAAAAGCTGTCAAAACCACCTTTCCAAAAGGTTTCTCCAGCAGCGGCAACAAACATTTCCGGAGGTATTTTCCGCGAGATGCGCAGAAAATTCCCATGACGACCGTCTTCATGGCTCTGAAGTGCGCAGTTCACCCTGCATGAAGACGGTCGTCATGACAACGAAGACGGTCGCCAGCGCGATGAAGACGGTCGTCACGGGAAAGGGCTGCCGGCCTCCCTGAGACCGGGCTCTTTATACGTTCCATATTCCTGCACCATCCCCAAGCAGGATCCGGATATTCGACTCTCCGGAAGTTAAGGTTTTCCGGATTGTCAAGGAAAACAAGATTCGGATTGACAAAAACACATGTACCGGAAACGAACCGCGCAGACGTGCTGTCTGCACGTCACAAAATGTTCCGGTCCGCTTACAAAAAGACAACCCGAAAAGGTTCGGTTTTCGGGTTGAAATAGAAAAAACAGGGGGTTATTGTAAAATCTGAATCATCCTTCTCAGAAGATCCCGCCCTTGTACATATCGTTAAAATTCGTATGCTGCCCTTCCAGCTTCCGGGCTTCGTCGCCTTCGGGGTTCAGTTCGATGGACTTTTTCAGATCTTCGAAGGCGCCCTCCTTATCTCCTTTCAGGTTCTTGGCACGGCCCCGTTCGGCGTATGCTTTGGCGAAATCGGGTTTCAGATCAATCGCTTCGTTGAAGAAAGTAATGGCTTCATCCAGACGTTCCTGCGTGATCAGGAGCTGGCCGACGAGCAACGTCGCCTCGTCATTGAACGGATTCAACTCCAACACATTCTGGTAATCGGCCGCAGCAGCGTCGATATTGCCCATCGCTTCATGGATACGGCCGCGTAGCAAGTAGGATGTTTCTTCTTCCGGAGCCAGCGTGATGGCCTTTTCCACATCGGGAAGCGCTTCGGTTGCCTGCTGCATCGACAACAATATCCGGGCACGCATCAGATAGGCATCCGTGAAATCTTCTTTCAAGGCGATCGCTTTCGTCAGGTCGGCAATAGCCCCTAAGGGGTCGGAAGTCGTCCGCTTCGCCTTCCCCATCAGGAACCAGGCCAAATGGTTCGTCTCTTCCAGTTCGAGAATATGCCGGCAATCGACAATCACGTCCGCATCCTTGTCCAGCATGAAAAGCACGTTCACACGTGTCAGAAGCGTATTGATATGATCCGGTTCAAGTTCCACCATGCGGTTCAGCACCTCAAGAGCTTCTTCCGCCTTATTCGCCGTCGTATAGGCAGCAACCAGATAAGTCATCGTCTCGAAATCCTCCTGCAACTTCAACGCTTCAGTAAAACATTTGATGGCATACGCTACCTGTCCTATTTTCTGGGCGCGGACACCGTCGTATTTCAGAATATCGAAATTTTTCTGATCGTTCTTGCTTTTTTCCTCTTCAGGTGTTGCAGCCTTAGAAGAAGAGAATAGTGATTTAAAGAAGTTTCCCATGATTTAATTACAAATTGTTTTCAAGGAGGCAAAGATACGAAAAGTCCGAACCCTTTTCATATTTTTTATGAAGAATCCATAAGTGAGTTTCAGACATTTTTCTAATTTTGTAGCAGAATTTTTAACTTGGGAAGGATTGTGCCAGCCACACCAACCGCACGCTTTCCCGTCAATTAATGAGTATGGAAAACATAGAAACTGGACTTTTGCTAATGATTGTAGGAATGACAACTGTTTTTGCTATCCTACTGATCGTTATCAATCTTGGGAAGGGCCTGATCGTACTGGTAAACAAATATGCGCCCGAAGAGATTATTGTTAAAAAACAAGTGACACCACAAAGACAGACGGCTACATCCACACCGGCTGCCGGCATCACGAACCAGACTACTGCCGCAATCGTATCGGCTGTAAGTGTTATGACCGGTGGAAAAGGCAAAGTCGTTAAGATCGAGAAATTATAATAGCATTTATACATAAAATATCATGAAAAGAGAAATCAAATTTAGTTTGGTCTTCCGTGACATGTGGCAATCTGCCGGAAAATATGTTCCCACCGTAGACCAACTAACACGGGTAGCGCCAGCCATTATCGAGATGGGCTGCTTCGCCCGCGTAGAGACCAATGGCGGAGGATTCGAACAAGTAAACTTATTATTCGGTGAAAACCCAAACAGAGCCGTACGCGAATGGACGAAGCCGTTCCATGAGGCCGGCATACAAACCCACATGCTGGACCGAGCGCTGAACGGCCTGCGTATGAGTCCCGTACCTGACGACGTTCGCCAGTTGTTCTACCAGGTAAAAAAAGCACAGGGGACAGATATCGCCCGCACATTCTGCGGATTGAACGATGTACGCAACATTGCTCCTTCCATCCGATATGCGAAAGCAGCAGGGATGATCTCGCAATGCTCGTTGTGCATCACCCACTCTCCCATCCATACGGTCGAATATTACACCAAGATGGCGATGGAACTGATCGAACTCGGAGCGGATGAAATCTGTATAAAGGATATGGCCGGTATCGGCCGTCCGCATTCCTTGGGGCAGATCGTAGCAAACATCAAGGCAAAACATCCGGAAATTCCGGTTCAGTATCACAGCCATGCCGGTCCCGGATTCAACGTGGCTTCGATCTTAGAAGTATGTAACGCCGGTTGCGATTACATCGACGTTGGCATGGAACCGCTTTCATGGGGTACAGGCCATGCGGACCTGCTGACCGTACAGGCGATGTTGAAAGACGCCGGCTACAAAGTGCCGGAAATCAACATGGAGGCTTATATGAAAGTCCGCAGCCTGATCCAGGAATTCATGGATGACTTCCTCGGCTTGTATATCAGCCCGAAGAACCGCCTGATGAACTCGTTGCTGATCGGTCCGGGCCTGCCAGGCGGCATGATGGGAAGCCTGATGTCAGACCTCGAAAAGAACCTGGAGACAATCAACAAGAACAATATCAAGAACAACAAGCCGCTCATGAGCCAAGACCAGCTGTTAATCAAGCTGTTCGATGAAGTTGCCTATGTATGGCCGCGTGTCGGCTACCCTCCATTAGTGACTCCGTTCAGCCAGTATGTGAAGAACCTGGCGCTCATGAATGTGATGCAGATGGAGAAAGGGAAGGCCCGCTGGAGCATGATCGCCGACGATATCTGGGACATGATTTTAGGCAAGGCAGGACGCCTGCCGGGTCCGTTGGCTCCGGAAATCATCGAGAAGGCGAAAGCCGAAGGACGCAAATTCTTCGAAGGCAACCCACAGGACAACTATCCTGACGCGCTCGACAAGTATCGCAAGCTGATGAACGAAAAACAATGGGAAACGGGCGAAGACGACGAAGAACTCTTCGAATATGCGATGCATCCGGCACAGTATGAAGCCTACCGTTCAGGAAAAGCCAAAGTGGAATTCAAAGCCGACGTAGCCAAGAGAAAAGCCGAGAAGCAAACAGCCGCCCAGCCTGCCACCGTTCCTTCACAAGCTGCCCCGGCCAGTATGGCAATGGCTATGCCGACAACTCCGCAAGTAATGACCGTCGATGTGAACGGCCAATCCTACAAGGTAACCGTAGCATTCGGAGACACAGCGAATGCCGTCCCGGCAGAAACACAGGCTGCTCCTGCCGCGACACCCGCCCCCGCTGCTGCTCCTGCCGGTACCGGCAAAGAAGTGCTCTCGCCGCTGGAAGGCAAATTCTTCCTCGTGAAAAGTGCTTCCGACACACCTGTAAAAGTAGGAGATGTCGTAAAGGAAGGCGATGTGCTTTGCTATGTGGAAGCCATGAAGACATATAATGCCGTACGTGCGGAATTTGGTGGAACAGTCACTGCGATCTGCCTAGCTTCCGGCGATGCGGTTTCTGAAGATGACGTACTAATGACGATACAATAATGAATGAAATATTTCAAAATCTATATGAGATGACTGCGTTCAGCAACATCATTGCTGAACCGCAGTTTCTGATCATGTATGCCATTGCGTTCATACTGCTTTATTTGGGTATCAAAAAACAGTATGAACCGCTGCTGCTCGTACCGATCGCGTTCGGCGTGTTGCTTGCCAACTTCCCCGGAGGCGATATGGGGGTGATACAGGCCGACGAAAACGGCATGATCAACGTGCACGGAGTGATGAAGAACATTTGGGAGATGCCGCTCCATGACATCGCGCATGAGTTGGGGCTGATGAACTTCATTTACTACATGCTGATCAAGACTGGGTTCCTTCCTCCTATCATCTTTATGGGTGTAGGAGCGTTGACGGATTTCGGACCGATGCTGCGCAACCTGCGTCTGTCCATATTCGGGGCGGCGGCACAGCTGGGTATTTTCACCGTGCTGCTGGTAGCCATCCTGATGGGATTCACGCCTAAAGAAGCAGCTTCTTTAGGAATTATCGGAGGAGCGGACGGACCGACTGCCATCTTCACGACCATCAAACTGGCCCCCCATCTGTTAGGACCGATAGCGATTGCCGCTTATTCCTATATGGCGCTGGTTCCGGTTATCATCCCACTGGTAGTCAAGCTACTTTGTTCAAAGAAAGAGCTATCCATCAATATGAAGGAACAGGAAAAGAAATACCCGTCCACTACGGAAATCAAAAATTTGCGTGTCTTGAAGATCATCTTCCCAATCGTAGTGACGACGGTAGTGGCCCTGTTCGTGCCGAGTGCAGTGCCATTAATCGGTATGCTGATGTTCGGTAACCTGGTCAAAGAGATCGGAACCAATACATTCCGCCTGTTCGATGCAGCATCGAACAGCATCATGAATGCAGCGACCATCTTTTTAGGATTATCGGTCGGCGCGACCATGACAGCCGAGGCGTTCCTGAACTTCACGACAATCGGTATCGTAATCGGAGGCTTCCTTGCATTCGCCCTTTCCATAGCGGGCGGCATCTTCTTCGTCAAACTGTTCAACCTCTTCACAAAGAAGAAAATCAACCCGCTGATCGGAGCAACCGGACTGAGCGCCGTACCGATGGCATCCCGCGTGGCAAATGAGATAGCATTGAAATACGACCCCAAGAACCATGTGCTTCAATATTGCATGGCCAGCAACATCTCCGGCGTTATCGGTTCTGCCGTAGCCGCAGGCGTATTGATCTCGTTCTTAGGATAATTTCAAACATGGATTATATTTAGGCACGGATTTCATGGAATTTGCTCCAATCCGTGCCTAATTTAACATCTACCTGCAAATTATTTGCTTCCAAATGCTGTAATCCCAAAATATTTACTTTAATTTGTGACTTGATATAGGATACATTTATCCTTTTCCTAAATGCGATTGAATATGAAGGACACTCACGAAGCTAATTTGCCAACTGAAGAAAACGGCAAATTGGAAGAAACTAAGGCTCCGGAAACAACACCGGAAAACACGGCGGAGGAAGTTGTAACAAACGAAACAACGGACGCTGAAGTTGCAGCAGAAGAAACATCTGAAGCAGAAGTCAAAACAGACGAAGTTGCGGCAGGTGAAGAAACCGTTGCGACTACGGGAAAATTGTCGAAAGAAGAAATTCTGGAGAAACTGACCGGTTTGGTAGGAGCGGCGGCAGACGCGACACGCAACGAGGTGGAAGCACTCAAACAGGCTTATTACAAAATCCACCGGAGCGAAGTGGACGAATTGAAGAAAGCATTCCTCACAGCCGGTGGTGAAGAAAAGGATTTTGTCGCTCCCGAAGACGAAACCGAAAGCAAGATCAAAGAACTGCTCAACGTCTACAAAGAAAAACGGGCTGCCATCCTTGCCGAGGAAGAACGGGTTAAAGCGGCCAATTATGCCTTGAAACTCCAACTGATCGACCAGCTGAAAGCATTGACCGAAAGCCAGGAAGATTTCAACAAATTATATAATGATTTCAAGGACATCCAGCAAAGATGGAAAGAAGTGAAAGCCGTTCCGCAGGAACACGTCAGCGAACTGTGGAAGAACTACCAAACATACAGCGAGATGTTCTATGATATCATCAAAATAAACAACCAGTTCCGCGACTACGATTTCAAGAAGAATCTGGAAATGAAAACGGCTCTTTGCGAAACCGTCGAGAAACTGCAAACGGAACCGGATGTCATATCCGCTTTCCATCAGCTTCAGAAACTACACCAGCAATGGCGCGAAATCGGTCCGGTAGCGAAAGAACTGCGCGAAGATCTCTGGTCCCGCTTCAAAGCCGCTTCCACAATCATCAACAAACGCCATCAGGAGCATTTCGAAGGATTGAAAGCGAAGGAACAGGAAAACCTGGAAGCCAAAACAGCCATTTGCGAACAGATAGAAAACATCGATTTCCCGGCTTTGAAATCATTCAAAGATTGGGAAGAAAAAAATAAGGAAGTAATTGCCTTGCAGGACAAATGGAAAACGATCGGCTTCGCCCCGAAGAAATCGAACGTGAAGATATTCGAACGTTTCCGCGCAGCCTGCGACGTTTATTTCAACCGCAAAAGCGAATTCTACAAGAATATAAAGGACGAGATGGAAAAGAATCTCGCACTGAAAAAAGCCTTGTGTGAAAAAGCCGAAGCATTGAAAGACAGTACGGACTGGAAGAGCACAACCGAAAAGATGATCGCCTTGCAAAAAGAATGGAAGACGATCGGATCGGTAGCCCGCAAACATTCCGATACCGTCTGGAAGCGCTTCATCACGGCTTGCGACTATTTCTTCGAACAGAAGAACAAGAATGTATCTTCCCAAAAGAGCGTGGAGCAAACGAATTTAGCTGCTAAAAAGGCTTTGATCGAAAAGATCAACACAATCGACGAAGCCGACCATGACGAAGCACTTGCTACCTTGAAAGGATATATGACAGAATGGAACGCTATCGGCCATGTCCCTTTTAAAGAAAAAGACAAGATTTACAAGGAATATCACGAAGCTGTCGACAAACAGTTCGACCGTCTTAAAGTCGACCAGAACGACCGCAAGATGCAGACTTTCCGCAATAGTCTCAGCGATATGAGCAACGGCGAACGGGGAAAAGGGAAACTTTACGGAGAACGGGAAAAACTGATGCGCATGTACGAACGGATGAAGAACGAACTTCAAACTTACGAAAACAACATCGGGTTCCTAAGCATCTCTTCCAAAGGCGGCGGCGGCTTGCTCAAAGAAATGGAACGCAAGATCGACAAGCTAAAAGACGAAATGGCACTCATCATTAAAAAGATAGATGCCATCGACGAGAACCTCGAATAAAACGGAAAAATCCCGTAAACTGATATAAATTAGGCACGGATTACACGGATTCACACGGAAAGAAAAATAATTAATCCGTGCAGTCTGTGTAATCCGTGCCTCATTTATATCCCTATTTATATACATATAGTATGAAATCCAAAATACATTTTTTTAACCCAGGACACGAAACCGCCATACTACAAGGCTCTGAAAATTACACTCCACCTGCAAACGTGCAGAGAATGACCAGGGAGTTATCTTATCTTCCCGTCTGGTATGCAGACGCGGAGGATTTTGTTTTTACCGAAGAGATCGTTTCACCTCGTTTCTTCTCCTTACAACCGAAGGAGTTCAGGCCGTTTGCCAAGCTAATCTCACGTAAGGAGATCGAAAAACAGAAGGACAGCCTGCCCGAAATGCAAGCAACCCCCTGGGGACTTTCTCCACATAGCCATTCTCTTTTTGAAAAACTGCGGAAAAGCGGTAACCTTAACCTTACGATCCCGGGATGGAAAGAAGAATATACCCGATTGACAAGCCGCCAGACTGCTGCCGAATGTCTGGACAAAATACGAGAACTCCTACCTGATATGGATATACCGGTATCGCCTAAATTCTGCAAAAAAGTAAGAGAAGTGGAAAAATACCTGATCCTCCAGAATGCTCCCTTCATACTGAAGACTCCCTATTCATCTTCCGGCAGGGGACTGCTTTGGCTACCGGAACGCAAACTGACTACAAAAGACCGTACCTGGATCGAAGGGGCACTGAACAAACAGGGATGTGTCAGCATAGAATGTGCACTGGACAAATACCAGGATTTCGCGATGGAGTTTTATTCAGACGGAAACGGGAACATACGCTATGAAGGGCTTTCCGTATTCGGAGCTGAAAAGAAAGGAGCTTATTCCGGAAATGTATTGGGCGAACAGACATATCTGGAAAGCTTCTTTGTTGAAAACTTCGGAGACAAATTCCAGCAACTGAAAGAAACTGTCGGAGAGGCGATCCGGCAGATATACGGAAACATCTATACCGGTTACTTGGGCGTGGACATGTTGGTCTACCGCAAAAAAGCAAACGGCGAATTCGCCATACATCCCTGCATAGAAGTGAACATGCGCTACACAATGGGGATGGTAGCTTTGCGCATCAGCCAAAAATACCTGGTTCCCAACGCCCGGGGTGACATGCGCATCACTTACACAAGCAAACCGGGAGAAGCCTACGAGCAACATTGCTTTATGAAGAAGGCTTATCCGCTTGAAATGAAAGACGGGAAAATAAAAGAAGGATATATTTCTCTCTGCCCGGTCACAAAAGAAACCAAATACAGGGCCTACATACTGGTTTTCTGATTCTAACATCCCCCCTCCTCAATCCTGTATTTAATATACGACGAAGCCCCCGAAGGCAATTACCGTCCTCAGGGGCTTGTTTTGTTTATAGCGTTCGTTCTTCACAGGGTAATCGGAGGATAAAAATAAGTTTATGGAGAAAACAAGATTCGGCTTCACCCAGTGTCTCGTCTTGGTTCAAGTTAGTCATGTCTCCCTGCACTACATCCACAATATTTAAGTGAAAGATAAAAGTAGAACAACCCTAACTAATAAGCAAACAAACAATCAATTACATCAAAAGCTACCATTCCTTTGCTTTTTGCCCTTAGTCGAAAAGGCTTTTGACAAGTGTCGAAAAGGCTTTTGACCAAGGGCGAAAACATATTCGACCAAGGGCAAAAGGTAAATGATTAGGCTGTTTTGCAACAGAAACACGGCTACTGTCACTTAAATGGGATGCACCAAATCCGGCTTGCTCTCCGATGAAAGCAAACATAAGCAGTGAAGGCACTTTTGCTACTCGGCTTCACCCACCGATATAATAACAATCAGACCATTGCGCATACAGGTGAAGGCAATTCGCGAATCATGGCGAAAAGTCTGTTTACCCCCCAAACATGACAAAATAAAGAAATGCAGAAGAACACCGACACTCATGCCGACCTATCCTCTGATCTTCGACGTCGTTACCGGTTATGTTTGATCAGATTCATAAATTCTTCACGCGTTTTGGCCTGTTGAAAGAATCCGGTGAAGTCGGAGGTTGTAGTCAGGGAGTTTTGCTTCTCGACACCACGCATCTGCATGCACATATGTTGTGCCTCGATCACGACCATCACGCCTAACGGATCGAGCGTTTCCTGAATACAGTCTTTGATCTGCATGGTCAATCGCTCCTGAATCTGAAGACGGCGGGCGAAGATATCCACAACACGGGGAATCTTGCTCAACCCCGTAATATATTTTTTAGGGATATAAGCGACATGGGCCTTCCCGAAGAAGGGCAACATGTGATGCTCACAAAGAGAAAAGAAATCGATATCCTTTACAATCACCATCTGCTTGTAGTCCTCTTCCTTGAACATGGCGCCACGAAGCACGGCTGCCGGATCTTCATGATATCCTTTGGTCAGGAACTGCATGGCTTTGGCTACACGTTCGGGCGTTTTCAACAGACCTTCGCGGTCTACATCTTCACCAAGCAGATTGATAATACTTTTATAATGGCCGGCCAGCTCTTCGCGGGCCAGCAAAGTCTTCTCGTTTACTTCTTCACTCATTTCAATTCAATGGGATTTTGACTTCTTCCCTAACGATATACATCTCTTTCCTATAGGCCGGGAATGCATCCATCAGAAGACGTTGCATGTGATAAGCCTCTTCATGCGAACGGAAATCACCGATACGCAGACGCCAGAACGGAGCATTGTACGTCACATAAGTCGGGACATCAGGGAAAAGTTCCTTAATTTCTTTTTCTTTCCGGAAAGCCTCATCTTTGGATTTACGCTGGTTATTACCGGAGAACACTTGTGTACGATAGCCTTGTATTTTCAGAAAGGCCGTGCTATCAGTCTTTTCGACCCCCTCGCCATGCAGACGTTTGCCGAGCATGTTACGGAGGGCATCCGACCCGCGCACCGTAACAGTCCCCTTTCCGGGAACTCTTTCCTGCAAGGCGTCAATGATGTCTTCCACCTGTCCACCGCCATCCGTCTGAGCGGACAAAGCAGATGCACCAAGCAATATACATAAAGACAAGATATATTTCATATCAATTGACAGTTGACAATTGACAATTGACAATTACAATTGACAATATACTCCCCGGTGAATTCCCCGGAATAATTGTCAATTGCCAATTGCCAATTATCAATTAATTAAACGCTTCGATGATAGGCATGAACTTATCGACAGCCAAAGAAGCGCCACCGATCAGGCCACCGTCTACGTTCGGTTTAGCAAACAGTTCCTTAGCGTTGCTTGCGTTACAGCTGCCACCGTAAAGGATCGTGCAGTTATCGGCGATTTCCTGACCATATTTAGCAGCCAGAGTAGCACGGATATGAGCGTGAATTTCTTCTGCCTGGTCGGATGTAGCGGTTTTACCTGTACCGATAGCCCAAACCGGTTCATAAGCCAGAACGATCTTAGCGAAGTCTTCAGCAGACAGGTCGAACAAAGAGCCCTTGATCTGAGCATCTACCACTTCGAAATGCTTGCCGGCTTCTCTTTCTTCCAGCACTTCACCGATACAGAAGATCGGAGTCAGACCGTTAGCCAAAGCCAATTCAACCTTTGTTTTCAGGATTTCCGGAGTTTCGTGATAGTAAGCACGTCTTTCGGAGTGGCCCAGGATCACATATTTTGCACCTGTAGAAGCAACCATAGCAGCAGAAACTTCGCCAGTGTAAGCGCCTTTCTCCTTGTCTGCGCAGTTTTCAGCAGCAACACCGATCTTGTTCGTGTCGATAGCAGCAGCAACGCTTGCCAAGTGAGTGAACGGAGTACCGATGATCACATCACAGTTAGGAGTTTTACCTTTAAGAGCTTCATCCAAGCCTTTTGCCAAAGCAAGACCTTCAGGAAGGGTAGTGTTCATCTTCCAGTTTCCTGCAACAATATTCTTTCTCATGACTTAATTAATTAAATATGTAATACAAATAGTTATTTCTTTTCTTTCCGTTTGCGTCTGAAACGCAGCAGGTCATACATCCAAACAAGCAGCAAAGGTACGGTAAAAGTCAATAGGTTGGTTGCAAGGGTCCCATCTTCTTTACTTTTTATATTGCTCTCGTCCAAGCAGCGATCCATAACCGCCTTGACCTCTTCCTCAGCCGGAATATCGTTGTAGTGCCATTTGCCCAGTATCGTACCGCCTTTCAGCAGCACCAGACCGGGGTTGGAACGGATAATCGTCTTAAGCAGCACCTCGTCCGCCATCCGGAAAGGATATTCGGCCCCTGTATTGTCGCTCCAGGTATCGATCGCTTCCGGCGAAGAACCTGTCACGCAATAGAACGGGATATCATGTTCGAGCGCATAGTCATACACGCCGTTGATCTCATCCATCTGCTCGTCGTCCGCTTCTTCCAGCTTCGGAGCGACAAGCAGCAAAACTGGACCGGGGTTTCCGATGATCTCTTCCGTCACATCATCTCCCTTTCCATTGTAAATATTGAAAGCGGCAACAGGAGGCTGATAGCCCTTCTTGACCAATTCCGTCTTCGAATCCACAAATGTCCAGCTACTGTCGTTTGCCGGATAGTCTTCAAGCGAAAACTCTTTCTTCACGCCGTCTTTTTCATACACAAACGTGTACTTGTATTCATCCTGCGGAGCCTCTTCGGGCATTTCCATCAACTTCGGTATATTCGCACCGATCTTATACGGACGGAAATCGATTACAGGCAGATGATTGTAATTATAATAAGCGAAACCGACACCGAACAGGTAAGCATACAAAGCGACAAACCAATATGCCCGGAAAGTAAAGCACTGGAACAAGCGCTGGTTATAAATAAACGTAACAATAGCGGCAAGAGAGAGTACGATATTCTTAAAGAACGTTTCCCAATTGGAGATCACCAGCGCATCCCCAAAACAACCGCAATCCGATACGGGATCGAAAAGGGCCAGATACAAAGTCAACGGCGTCATAAACGCCATAAATATCAAGATAAGAAAAGAGACATACCGCCGGTACACTCCCAGCAGCATACAGACACCGAGCGCAAACTCGATTGCCGAAAGGTTGAAAGACAACAATACCGTAAAAGGCTGCAACATATCCAGTCCGAAGGAAGCCAGGTATTCACCGATCTTGATCGCCCCTCCCATCGGATCGACCGCCTTGACAAAACCGGAGAAGATAAATACAACTCCGATCAGCAAGCGGCACAATTCTGCCAATATCTTTAAAACGGCATTCTTATTCTTCACTTCCAACTTTCAATTTTCAACTGTTTCTTCTCCGTACTCCAGCTTGATTAGGCCGAATAACGCATAGTTGATCATGTCCATATAGTTGGCATCGATGCCTTCGGACACGATCGTCTTGCCTCCGTGGCTCTCGATCTGCTTCGTACGATAAAGTTTCATCAGGATCAGATCCGTATAGGAACTGATACGCATGCCGCGCCATGCCTCACCGTAATCATGGTTCTTGGCATACATCAGCTCTTTGGTTGCCGTGATGTATTTATCATACAAGGCCAGCGCTTCTTCATTGCTTATATCCGTCGTATCGGCAAATCCTTTTGCCAATTGTATCAAGCCGATAACCCCATAGTTCACGATTGCGACAAACTCAGGACGGATACCTTCATCCACCATGCTCACTCCTTTTATCTCAAGGCTGCGAATCCGGTTTGCCTTAATAAATATCTGGTCGGTCAGCGACTGCGGACGCATGATTCGCCACGAGGGACCGTAATCTTTCAACTTCTTTTCAAACAGTTCCCGGCATTGGGATATTACTTTTTCGAATTGTTCCTTCGTATCAGCCATACTTTCTTAGCATTTACATCCGTACAAAGATACGGATAAATCCATATCTGACCAAAAGAGAGGCTACTTTAGCCGGAAATAAAAAGAGCCATCCGTATGCACATAACGAATAGCCCTTTATATCATATCAGCCAACTCTTAATCAAGAACAGCGAAGCGAACGGCCCAATTTCAGAATCGTCGTTTTCGTAATGCCATTCAATTCACAAAGCTTAGAGACTGTCGTACCATATTTAGCGGCAATAGCCCCCAACGTATCGCCTGATTTCACACGATGGTAAACCGGAGTAGCCTCTTGCCGCCCGGCATCAGAAGTCTGGTTGATAGAAGCGACAGCTGCAGCATCTGCCGCGACCGTAGTCTTCACGGTTTGCTTTACGCTAGCAGAAGCAGCCGGTTTCGACGTTCCGGCTTTAGCAGAGGTGACCGCGCCGGCACTGCAACGAATAGACTGTCCGATCCGCAAGACAGACGTGCTTTTCAGACCGTTCAGACGACACAATTCATTCACGCTGGTTCCATATATTCGGGCAATCTTGCCCAACGTATCACCCGATTTCACACGATGATAAACCAGCCGATCGGAAGAAGAAGTATAGATATTGCTTCTGCGCCCGTTGATTTTTACGTTATGGAAAACATAAGTATCCTGATGAGGGACGCCATTTTCGAAGTCAATGATTTCAGCCGGATTAATGGCTTGTCCTAAAAAGCGGGTTTCAAAGTGGAGATGAGAACCGGTAGATCGTCCCGTGTTACCGCCTAATCCGATCGTCTCGCCTGCACGTACGATCTGGTTTTCTTCAACCAAAATCTTAGACAAATGTCCATAGATCGTTTCCAATCCATTCGGATGACGAAGCACCACGTAATAGCCATATCCGCGACGTTCGAAAGCCTTGATACGAACCTTACCGTTAAAAGCGGCACGGATCGTATCGCCCTTCAACACCTTCAAATCTATTCCTTTATGCATACGACGACGACGGGGACCATATTTAGAGGTGATCCTTGCCATAGAATCAATGGCGATAGGATAGACAAAGGAGGAACAGTCTATCGCAAACGAATCCGGAAAATTGACCTTCGCAGCTCCCCGAAACGGATCAACCCAACGGTTCTCCCAATTGGACCCGTACAATTCATCAGCGGGAAACATCAAGTTCTCCTTTTCTTCCATTTCGATCTCGCTGAGGGTCGCAAGTTCCTTCAGTTCCATATTCTTCCGGATATTAACACGGTCTGCCATCAATTCGGAAACACGCTTATCCATCTTTTCAATATGAACGATTTGCTTCGGAGCTCCTTCATCTTCTTTTATCTTAGCTTCAACAGCTGATACCAGAATAGTGGTACAACAAATAAACAGTAATGCTCGTATCTTCATTATTCTTATCACTTTCGACAGTAATTTCACGATGAAAAATCATGATATAGAATGGTTTATTCCACCGTTATCTCGTCAAAGTTCGTAATTTTGGATAAGCCGGCAAAATTCAATAACGAAAAATTTCCGCAATGAAACCAAAGAAAAGCAAAAGCGAACTTTTTACCCTTTGATTTACACACAATTAAAACAAAATATGTTTCACAACATATTAGCTAATCATTCCCCAGTTTACCTTCTTTGCGAAGAGAGTTTTCAGGCGTTCGTTCAATATCCGGTTAGGTTCGGATAACAAATCGGGGTCTTCGTTCAAAACATCCTGAGCTATATCACGCGCATACTGAAGGATTTGTCCATCGGCTGCCAAGTTCGCGATCTTAAGGTCTATCCCTTCTCCGCTCTGACGCGTCCCTTCCAGATCACCATGGCCCCGCAGACGCAAATCGGCCTCGGCAATCTCAAATCCGTTATTGCTGCTCACCATTATTTCCAAGCGCTTGCGTGTCTCGTTGCTCAGTTTATAGGAAGAGACAAGCACACAATATGACTGCTCCGCTCCACGTCCCACCCGTCCACGAAGCTGATGCAACTGGGAAAGACCGAAACGTTCGGCACTTTCGATGACCATCACGGAAGCGTTCGGCACGTTCACGCCAACCTCTATCACGGTCGTCGCCATCAATATCTGCGCCTCGCCGGAAATAAACTTCTGCATTTCCGCCTCTTTGTCGGCCGCTTTCATCTTTCCGTGAACCATACATACCTTATATTCAGGGAAAACTTCTTTGAATGTCTCGAACCCCTCTTCCAAGTTCTTATAATCCAACTTCTCACTGCCTTCGATCAAAGGATAAACGACATAGACCTGCCGGCCCTGTCCGATTTCCTTACGGAGAAAGTCGTAAAGTTGCGCTTTCTTGTTATCATAGCGGTGCACGGTCTGGATCGGTTTGCGTCCAGGTGGCAACTCATCGATCACCGAGACATCCAGATCACCGTATAAAGTCATGGCAAGCGTACGGGGAATAGGTGTCGCAGTCATCACCAGGACATGAGGGACAACCGCATTTTTCGTCCACAACCGAGAACGCTGTTCCACTCCGAAGCGGTGCTGTTCGTCTATAATCGCCAGACCGAGAGAGGAAAAGACAACTGTTTCTTCAATCAAAGCATGTGTCCCGATCACGAGTTGGATCTCACCGCTCGCGATAGCCGGCAATATCTTATTCCGCTCCTTCTTTTTCGTCGAGCCGGTCAGCAGGGCTACTTTTATATCCATATCTTTCAGAAACCCCATGACTGTCGCATAATGCTGGGTTGCCAAAATCTCCGTCGGCGCCATCATACAAGCCTGGCAATGGTTATCGACCGCCAACAGCATGGAGAGCAAAGCGACCAAAGTCTTCCCGCTTCCCACATCTCCCTGCAAAAGGCGGTTCATCTGACGCCCGCTTCCCATATCGGCACGAATCTCACGGACAACACGTTTCTGCGCATTCGTCAGTTCGAAAGGTAGATATTCTTTATAGAACGTATTGAAATAATCTCCAACGGAAGGAAAGACAATCCCTCTCAACTTCAGTTTGCGCAGGTTGGAAGTGCGGAGAATATTCAACTGGATGAAAAACAGTTCGTCAAACTTAAGGCGCAATTGCGCTTTCCGCAATTTATCGACCGATTCGGGAAAATGCACATTCCGTATCGCTTCCGGAAACGACATCATCCGGATACGGTTCAAGACATCCGGAGGAAGAGTTTCAGGCAACGTCCAGTTCAAACCGCTCAACAAAGTGTACTGCAAATTCTGAATCGCCCGCGAATTAAGGAACGACTTTTTCATCTTCTCGGACGTATTATAGAATGGTGTCAGCCCGTTGGCAACCTTATCCGCTTGATCCAGAGGGTCTATATCCGGATGGGGAATATTATAGATATGCCCGAACTCGGTCGGTTTGCCAAATACGATATAATCAACGCCAGTCTTGATCTTGTCCAAAACATAGTTAATCCCTTTAAACCAGACCAAGTCGATTGTGCCCGTCCCATCCGTGAATTTCCCGATCAACCGCCTTGTACGCCCTTCACCTACCGTGTCGAAAAACAAGATACGCCCTTTCATCTGTATATAAGGCATATCTCCAGTCACTTCTGCCACCTTGTAGAAACGACTACGGTCAATGTATTTGTACGGAAAGTAGAACAGCATATCTTCATACGAAGAAATACCGGCTTCCTTCTGCAATATCTCCGCCTTTTTCGGGCCGACGCCCGGCAGATACATGATGGAACGTTTGTCGAGATCGAGCATATACAAATATTTATTTTGCAAGCAGCGCCTTTGCCACCAACAGATCGAACGGAGTCGTAATCTTTATATTCTCCCGGTTTCCCGGAACAGTCTTGACCGTATGTCCGAAAGCCTCCACAACCGAAGCATCGTCGGTAAACAATTCAGAGTAGGGCTGTTCATACGCTTTCAAAAGCAAATCATAATCGAAAACCTGCGGGGTTTGCACCGCCTGATAACACGAACGGTCGACCGGACGGCTCGACTCACCGGAAAACTCGCGGAGAGAATCGACCACAGGCACGACCGGGATAGCAGCTCCCGACACTTCGGCCTCGGCAAAACATTGCTCGACAACTTCAGGTGCGGCAAAAGGTCGTACCCCGTCATGCACAGCCACCAGTATCTTTTCATCCCTTCCGGCTGCATTTCCAATCTCATCCGAAAGGAAATTCAATCCATTGCGAACAGAATGGAAACGCGTTTCGCCTCCGTTTGCAATCCGGTGCGGGACTTTACAACCGATCTCCCGGCAAAGCATCTTCCAATAAGGTTGGTGATCTTCTGGAAGTACCAGGATCAGACCGGCAGACGCATCCCAGCGGTGAAAAGCCTCCAACGTATGCATCAGGACTGGCTTTCCTTCCATCGGGATAAACTGCTTCGGCAAGTCGCTTCCCATACGCAGCCCGCGACCTCCGGCGACTATCAAGACATATCTCTTCATCATTCCAGTTCCTCCAAAACTTTCTTGACCTCCTCGTCTGCCTTGTAAAGTTTCTCCTTACACAATTTGATCAATCGGGTCGCTTCCTTTACCTTTTCAGAAAGAATATCAACGTCCAGATCGCCATTCTCTATATCGGCAACGATCTTACGGAGTTTCTCTACTGCTTCATTATATGTTTCTGCCATGATGGGGGATTTTTGATTTATGATTTATGATTTTGATTTATTTCTTCAGTACTTTCGAACGTACTTCACCGTCTGCAAAACGGGTTATCAATTCGTCGCCGACAACCAGTCCGTCAGCCTGTTTGATGATCTTGCCGTCCTTCAGCGTCAAACTGTAACCCCGCTTCAATACATAGTCGGGAGAAGCCATCTTGATAAATTGTTCGGTCAACTGGACAAAACGGCTCCGCTCTGCCAAACTACTCTCCGCACGGTTTGCCAAACGCACCTGCATCGCTTCCAGCTTCGATGCCCACTGGTTTAGAAATGCATGGGCATCCGTTGGCAATTGCATGCCTATCCGTTGGAGAAGCGAACGATTCCGCTCGATCCGGTTTATTGCCAGGACAGGCAGACGACTTCCTAATGATTGCAGGAAGTTCTTTTGCCTGGACAGGATCTCAGTTGCCAACGAACAAACGTCCTGTTGTAACTCTTCCACCTCCCCGGCAGCTTTGTCCATCTGCCCGATCAGGAACTCGGCTACGGCCGTCGGTGTCTTCATCCGTGTATGAGCTACCATATCCAAGATCGTGTCATCGCGTTCATGCCCGATACCGGTTATAATAGGAAGCGGGAATTGTGCACAATTTGCCGCCAAGAGATAGGAATCAAAACTATTCAGGTCCGAAGTAGCACCACCGCCCCGGATAATCACGACCACATCGAAACAGTCGGCATGGCGGTACACCCGGTCCAATGCCGCAATCACGGACTCTTCCGTCCGTTCGCCCTGCATAAGAGCCGGAAACAGTTTCGGATAGAAAGGATAGCCGGCCTTGTTGTTTGCCAACTGGTTCAAGAAGTCTTCGTATCCGGCAGCCGTTAGCGAAGTGATGACAGCGATCCGCTTCGGCAACGTTGGCAACGGCAATTCCTTATTCAGTGTGAAAACGCCCTCTTCCTTCAATTGCCGGATGATTTCCATCCGTTTCCGGATCATGTCTCCCAACGTATAGGCCGGATCGATATCCAGCACGGTCAGGCTATACCCGTAAAGTTCGTGAAACTCGATCGACACTTTCACCAATACTTTCAACCCGGAGGCAAATATCTGCCCGGTTTCCATCTCAAAATAAGGTTTCAGCATCCGGAATGTTTTCGCCCAGATGGAACCGCGTGCCTTTGCTACCAGCTGGCCGGTTATCGCGTTCTTTTCGATAAACTCCAGATAACAATGCCCAGATGCTGCATTCGTACGCACGTCACTCATCTCGGCACGCACCCAGCACGTCTCCGGGAATGCATTCAGGACAACCCCTTTCACCCGGTTATTCAGCTCCAGCAAAGAAAACGCCTGCCGCTCCTGATTCTGATTATTTTGACCGTACCCCATTTTTCCTTTCCTTCTTATATGCTTTATAGAAATCGGGAATACCGTATCCTAACTCCGTATCCGGATGTTTATATTGACTGGACGAGCGATGCAGCAGTTCGATCATCTCCCTGTTATTCAACCAGGGCAATGATTGCCAAAGGCAAACTCCCATCCCGGCAAGGATAGGCGTGGCAAAAGAGGTCCCATTCGCATACCTGACATTGCCGTCCGGCCCAATTACGCAGCTACTCGTACCTAATGCTACGGCATCCGGTTTCACACGCCCGTCGGCAGTAAAGCCAACGGAACTGAAACCGCTTTTCTTTTTATCTTCATCTATCGCACCGACCGTAAAGATCCCGCCTGCGTCTGATGGGAACGTGATCTTTTCCCAATCGCCGCTTCCTTCATTACCGGCACTGCAAAAGACGAGTATCCCTTTATCGGCAGCCAAGTTAGCCGCCCGGCTGATCATAGCGGTCCTGCCATCCAAGGCATCCTGGTCGTACGACAGTTCATCCGTATCAAAAGCAAAATACCCAAGCGACGAAGAGATCACGTCCACACCGGCACTATCCGCATATTCAACAGCGGCAGTCCAATAGTCTTCCTCGACGGGATATTCGGAATCGCTGTCCTCACTCTTAAGCAACAGGTAAGAGGCTTTCGGGGCAGTCCCGACCATCACACCCGGAATATCGGCGGCGAGACAGGAAAGGACCTTTGTCCCGTGATCGTCCCCGACAAACACACTTTTACCAGGAAATACGACATTGTGCGTTCCTAATAACCTGAGCGAATCGAAAGCCGACACCCGATCCGCATTCATAAAACCGGCATCGATTACGGCCACCCGCATTCCTTCACCCCGAAAACCTGCTTCATGCAATTTAGTACCATTCAGCATCTTGATCTGTTTATAGGAATAGCCATATTCATTATGTAGCGGTTCATCCTCCGACACAAAACGATCTTCCCGCTTTTCCTCGGCCGGAACCCGCAGGTTCCCTTTCCAAATCCACTTGACGGAATCAACAATTGCCAGCTGTTGCAACTGTTCAGCCACCGTACTATCGGGACTTTCCACCACGACAGTCGCAAACCATTTGCTTTGCACAACAGGGGTCGCACCTGTCTCAGACAGCATTGCAATATATGACCGGGATATGGGAAAATCAGCATCCGTCACAGCGATATCATTTTTTGCCCTCCGCTCGATCGCTTGCCTGGAAAGATAGGCTTCGGGCTCCTCCACCCGGAAGCCGTCATCCCCTTTGTCTTTCAAATAGACACGAAAACGATAATTCTCCCCCGCCCATAACCAGATTGGAAGACAACAAAGAAACAGTATGGACAAATATTTTGACATTGTTGCTTTATCTTTTTCTGCAAAAATATAAATTGTATGGCATATAAAAAAGCCCGGCAACTCATTCGAGGCCGGGCTCATATATTCTATCTTCTCTTATTCGGAAATATCACAAATAGGGATTTCACGCTTTACACTCTGGCGCAACGAGATAAGCGTTTCCGTAGCGGTCACACCTGGTATTTCCTGTATCTGCGCGTTCAGCAACTCCATCAAATGTTCATTGTCGCGTGCATATAACTTGATCAGCATCGTATACGGTCCGGTCGTAAAATGACATTCAACCACTTCCGGTATCTTCTCGAATTCGGGAACCACGTCTTTGTACATCGAACCTCGTTCCAGTTTTACACCGATATAAGTACATGTGTTATAACCCAAAATCTTCGGATTAATATGATAGCCTGACCCAACGATCACATTCATATCAATCATGCGTTGTACCCGTTGATGAATGGCAGCACGCGAAACACCGCATTCTTCGGCCACATCCTTAAAAGGAATCCTGGCATTCTTTGAAATAATGTTCAATATCTGCCGGTCCAGTTTGTCTATCTTCTCCATTGCTTGCTTACTTTACTTTCCTTTTTTAGATTTAATGTATCAAAAGTATATAATTAATTTCAATACTATATCATTGTGAAAGAAAAAAGTATGAAATAAATAATAAAAGCGGGCGAAAAATGCTATTTAACATATTTCGCCCGCCAATTACGGTATAAAACGACAGTTTATTATTTTTTGTCAGCAGTGCTGTCTTTTACGATATCCAGCAGCTCGATTTCGAATTTCAGTGTACTGTTCGGTTTGATATCCTGTCCTGCGCCACGTTCGCCATAAGCCAACTCAGAAGGAACCCAAACGATATATTTGGAACCTACCGGCATCAACTGCAGCACTTCCGTCCAGCCCTTGATTACGCCGCCAACCGGGAACTCTGCCGGTTCACCGCCACGATCCATCGTGCTGTCGAATTTAGTTCCGTCCAATAAAGTACCAGTGTAGTGAACTTTCACCTTATCGTCGGCAGTCGGCTTTGCACCTTTACCTTCCGTAACTACCTGATACTGCAAACCACTTTCAGTCGTGATAACGTCTTTCTTCGTTTTGTTTTCAGCCAAGAACTTTTCGCCTTCTTCTTTCGTCTTCTTGGCATCTCTTGCAGAGGCTTCCATGAAGTAAGTCTGAACATAAGCCTGAGCAGCCTGCGGAGTCATCTTCATAGCGGAAGAATCGCCCTTGATAGCCTGGATAAAGCCGGCAATCAGATCATCAACGTTAGCAGGATCGCCCGGCAAAGTCTTCAAATTTTCTTTGTAACCTGCACCTGTGCTGATACCGATGGCATAGCTCACGCTATCTGCGGCAGTCTTCAGAGATGCGCTTTTGTGTGAATCACCACATGATGTAATACCCATAGCTACAATCACTGTAGCAACCAATACACTAATCTTTTTCATTTTTCTCTATTATGTTATTTTACTATGTCCAACAATTCAACGTCAAAAACCAATGCGCTGTTCGGTTCAATCGCATCGCCCGCACCATGCTCGCCGTAGGCCAGATTGGAAGGAATAAAAAGACGCCATTTAGAACCTACCGGCATCAACTGCAGCGCCTCCACCCATCCCGGAATCACTTGCGACACTCCGAACACAGCGGGCTCGCCACGCTGTACAGAACTGTCAAATACCGTTCCGTTGATCAATGTTCCATG
The DNA here is from genome assembly GCF_001915675.1 of Parabacteroides sp. merdae-related_45_40. Taxonomy (NCBI): domain Bacteria; kingdom Pseudomonadati; phylum Bacteroidota; class Bacteroidia; order Bacteroidales; family Tannerellaceae; genus Parabacteroides; species Parabacteroides sp. merdae-related_45_40. The sequence goes on from NZ_MNQY01000034.1 coordinate 28,793, forward strand.
ATAATGGCATTTTACTTTGTCGGAAGCAGTCGGCTTGGCTCCTTCACCTTGCTTCAACACTTGATACTGCAAACCACTGGGTAACGTAACGACTCCGGCTTTTCCCTTATTGATATTCAAGAATTCCTCTCCGGCCTTCTTATTAAGCTCCAGTCTTTCTTTCTGAAGATTCATGAAGTAGTCGTTGATAACCTGCTTTGCTTCATCGTAACTGATTTCCGGTTGTGCTTCATTCAGCACATCCTTCAACCCTTTTACAAAATCCTCAACCTGAAGATTATTAATGCCCGAGTTCTGGAAATTATTCCCGATACTTAAGCCAAGTGCGTAACTAATCTTATCCATTCTTTTTCTTTTCAACTAATTATGAACCACAAATGTAATGCTTTTAACCACATAAACACCAAACAAGAAGACTTTTTTATGTAACGATAACTCATCTTAGACATGATAGTCTCACATCGGGACTATCCGAACCCACATTCAGTCATTTCAACAGTCCAAAAGAGAGATTTACTATCAATTAAAATATTAAAAAATATCACCATAGCAAATAATTTTCGAAAGATACCCTATTAACTCAGAAAAGAAAGAAGGAATGGTAGTGTAATTTTGATCATAAAGACGAAAGCTGTACACAAAAACAAACCTCAGCGGTATTTGCATACCATCAGAGTTTCGTTTTTTCAAAAGAATAGTATCTTTGCAAAAAAAATAACTTATTCTATTAGACCATGATTAAAAAATTATTTTCGATTTTATCCCTTTGCGGATGCCTATTGGGAGCGACCTCCTGCCAATACACAACAGAGACTGTTTCTACCGGTCGCGACCTCGCTATCGCCGATTCCATGTTCACCCACATCCTGGACAAATATAACGTCGAAAAATACGGATTGTTGCAAGAAACGTATCCGGCCAATCCCGACAATCAGGTCACATATCTGGCGGAAGGGGCCGAGCAGAAACGCAATCAGGAGGTATCGTTCCTCTGGCCCTACTCCGGGATGCTGTCAGGAGGGATTGCACTTTATAAGACAACAGGAGACAAGAAATATCTGAAAGTGCTGGAAGAAAGGATTCTGCCGGGGCTGGAACAATATTGGGATAATATACGCGAACCGTTCTGTTATCAGAGCTATCCGATGTTTAACGGGGAAAGCGACCGTTTTTATGATGACAACGACTGGCTGGCGATCGATTTCTGCGACTTGTACGCACTGACGAAAAATAAGAAATATCTGGAAAAGGCACAGACACTATACAATTATATATACAGCGGATGGGACGATGTACTGGGCGGCGGCATTTACTGGTGCGAGCAAAAGAAAACGTCCAAGAACACATGCTCCAATGCACCCGCAGCCGTCCTCTGCATGAAACTATATAACCTGACGAAAGATAATACCTATCTCGAACAGGCCAAGAAGACATACGACTGGACCAAGAATAGCCTCCGCGATCCGGAAGATTTCGTTTATTGGGATAATGTCCGCTTGGACGGAAGCGTGGACAAGGCAAAATATACCTACAACAGCGGACAGATGATACAAGCCGGCGTCCTGCTCTACCAGCAATCAGGCGACAAAGCCTATCTGAAAGACGCACAGGAAACCGCCCGAGGCGCCTACCAACGTTTTACCGAAGTGCGCAAAGCCGTAGATGGTACGGAAACCCGCTTCTACACCGCCAGCCCTTGGTTCAACGTGATCCTGCTGCGTGGCTTGACTGCCCTCTATGAGGTAGACCATAATCCCGAATATATCCGGACGATGGCGGACAACGCACGTTATGCATGGGATCATACCCGCGACGTAAACGGATTCCTCGACAACGATTGGACCGGTATCAAGACCAAAGAGCATAAATGGCTGTTAGATAACGCCTGCATGGTCGAACTTTTTTCCGAAATCAATAACATCAAATAAATAACAAACAGATGACAACACGCAGAAACTTTCTGAAAACAGGCGGCCTTTCGTTGGCAAGCCTTATGGTTGGCCAGCACTCATTTGCCCATATGGCTGAAAAAGCCGACGACAAATTAGCCGGGGCTGCTTCCACCACCCAATATGTCTGTAAACGTCCGGTACCGAGCAAACGGCAATTCACATCCGAAGCCGTAGAGAAAGCGATCGCCACCACAAAGGCCAAGCTGAAAGACCCGAAGCTCGCCTGGATGTTCGAAAACTGTTTTCCAAATACATTGGATACGACTTGCGAACACAAGATGGTGAATGGTAAGCCCGACACCTTCGTCCTGACCGGTGATATCCACGCCATGTGGCTCCGTGACTCATCGGCACAGGTATTCCCGCATATCCAGTTCGCCAACGACGACCCGAAAGTGAAAACCATGCTTGCCGGCGTCATCAACCGCCAGACCTGGTGTATCAACATCGACCCGTATGCTAACGGCTTCAACGAAGGACCGACCGGCAGTGAATGGGAAAGCGACTTTACTGATATGAAAAAGGAATTGCATGAGCGCAAATGGGAAATCGACTCACTTTGCTATCCGATCCGCCTCGCCTACCATTTTTGGAAGAAAACAGGTGAAACTTCCCCTTTCGATGCCGATTGGGACAAAGCGATGAAGAGCATTTACAAAACTTTTATCGAACAACAGCGTAAGGACAACCTCGGTCCGTATCAATTCAGACGCAAGACAGACCGCCAAGGCGATACCTTACTAAACGACGGTTGGGGCAGTCCGGTCAATCCAGTCGGCCTGATCGTTTCATCGTTCCGCCCGTCAGATGATGCGACTCTGTTCGGATTCCTGATCCCGTCAAACTTGTTCGCCATCACGTCACTCCGCCAGTTAGCCGAGATGATGCGCGAGATCAAAAATGATAACGATTTTGCCCGTCGTTGCGATTCATTGGCGGATGAGGTAGCGGCTGCTGTCGAGAAATACGGTATTGTCAACCATCCTGAATATGGCAAAGTATATGCATTCGAGGTAGATGGTTTCTACAACCATGTATTTATGGATGATGCCAATGTTCCGAGCTTGCTCGCGCTACCGTATCTAGGCTGTGTGGACATGGACGATCCAGTCTACCTGAACACCCGCAAGCTGGTACTCAGCAATGCAAATCCTTATTTTTTCCAAGGCAAGGCAGGCGAAGGTATCGGCGGCCCGCATATCGGTTTCGGATATATCTGGCCGATGAGTATCATCATGCGCTGCAATACAACACATGACAACGAGGAAATCCGCAAATGCGTCAAGATGCTGCGCGACACGGATGCAGATACAGGATTTATGCACGAATCGTTCTATAAGGATGATCCGAGCAAGTTTACCCGTTCCTGGTTCGCCTGGGTCAACACGTTGTTCGGTGAAATGATCTACCGTTTGGTGAATGAAGGCAAAGTCGATATTCTGAACAATTTAGGATAACAGATAAATATCGCTTACGAACAGAACTGATCCGGGCATGGATTACATAAAATTCATGCCCGAACTATATATAAAAACATCCTAATACACCACTCCGCTACTTAAAATCAGAGAATGTTGGGAAACCGGAATAATTTTTCTTTTCTATATTTGTAAAAAATATAAAACAACAGCCTTATGAAAAAGAAATTAGTCGTACTGACCGGTGCCGGGATGAGCGCCGAAAGTGGTATTTCGACTTTCCGTGACTCGGACGGACTATGGGAAAAATATCGGGTGGAAGATGTGGCAACCCCAGAAAGTTTTGCTGCCGATCCGGAACTGGTACTCAACTTTTATAACCAACGACGTCGGGAATTACTGAACACGAAACCTAATGCCGGACATATCGGACTTGCCGACTTGGAACAAGAATTCGACGTCCATATCATTACACAAAACATCGACAACCTGCACGAACGGGCGGGAAGCAGCCATGTGATCCATCTGCACGGCGAACTGCTGAAAGCTTGCTCCGTTCGCGACCTGAATACGACATACGATATTTCGCCCGAAAATCCAGACCTGCATATCGGGGACAAGGATCCTCATGGAGTACAACTCCGCCCCTTCATCGTCTGGTTCGGCGAGGCGGTTCCAATGATCGACCCTGCAATCCGACTAGTGGAAGATTGTGACATCTTTGTGGTGATCGGGACTTCGCTCAACGTATACCCGGCGGCTGGACTACTGAACTACGTACGCCACGGCCAGCCAATCTACCTCATCGACCCGAAAGAGGTAAAAGCCTATCGTAACGATATCCGCTTCATACGGAAAGGAGCATCGGAAGGGGTGAAAGAATTGAAGGAGTTATTACTGCAAAATCATTAATACGTTCTTAAAATCACTTACATAATAGAAACACTTCAGAGCTTTTCTATTAAATTTGCAAAGTAAACACATAGAATTAAGTATTATTGAGAATGGAGCATAATCCGACGAAGATTCCTTCGCCCTTACTTTCCTTGGTTCCCATACTTGTATTGGTAACCCTTTTATTTGTGACAATACGCATATTCGGTAGCGATGCCCTTAGTGGCGGCAGCCAGATCGTGTTACTTACCGCTACCGCCATCTGCTGCCTGATCGCCATGACCTACAGCAAAGTACGCTGGAAGGTGCTGGAGCTAGCGATGATCAACAATATCACTGGCGTTGCGACAGCTCTGATCATCTTACTGATCATTGGAGCGTTGTCGGGCAGCTGGATGATAAGTGGTGTCGTCCCCACTTTGATTTATTACGGGATGCAGATCATTCATCCTAGTTTCTTCCTGGCATCGACCTGTATCATTTGTGCAGTCGTCTCAGTCATGACGGGAAGTTCATGGACTACCATTGCCACCATCGGGATCGCCCTCTTAGGTATCGGACAGGCACAAGGCTTCTCCGACGGATGGATTGCCGGGGCGATCATTTCGGGGGCCTATTTCGGGGACAAGATATCTCCACTTTCCGATACGACCATCCTTGCCTCATCGGTAACGGACACACCTCTTTTCAAACATATCCGCTACATGATGATCACAACAGTTCCCTCTATGTTGATCACGCTCGTTATCTTCACGGTAGCCGGTCTTTCACACGAAGCGACGGCAACAGACCAGATCGAACAGTACTCGATCGCCCTGAACAATACGTTCCATATCACACCGTGGCTGCTGATCGTACCGGTCGTCACTGGCATCCTGATTGCGAAAAGAGTTCCATCGATCATCACGCTGTTCATTTCGGCGGCATTGGCAGGCATGTTCGCGCTGATTTTCCAGCCACACCTGTTGCTGGAAATTTCCGGTTTACCAGTAGGAAACATCCAATCCAATTTTAAGGGCCTATTAATGACATTTTACGGCAGTACAAGCATAAAAACCGGAAATCCGGAACTGAATAGCCTGGTTGCCACGCGAGGCATGTCAGGCATGATGAATACGATTTGGCTGATCCTTTGTGCCATGTGCTTCGGCGGGGCGATGGCGGCAAGCGGAATGTTGGGCAGCATCACTTCCGTATTTCTGCGCTTTATGAAACGGACAGTCGGGCTGGTAACGTCGACTGTCGCATCGGGACTGTTCCTCAACATCTGTACGGCCGACCAATATATTTCCATCATCTTGACTGGAAATATGTTCAAGGATATTTATGAAAAGAAAGGATACGAAAGCCGTCTGCTGAGCCGTACGGTAGAAGACTCGGTCACCGTCACTTCCGTACTAATCCCGTGGAATACTTGCGGTATGACACAGGCAACGATCCTCGGAGTTGCGACATTCATCTACCTTCCTTATTGTTTCTTTAATCTAATCAGCCCGTTGATGAGCATCACGATTGCTGCGATCGGGTTCAAAATAAAAAGGAAAAATGAAAAAGCTAAAAGTGTCGTTGCTGGCTAAGGTTGTCATTGCCATCGCAGCCGGCGTTGTATTCGGGCAGTTCCTGCCTGGCGGGATCGCCCGCATCTTTGTTACATTTAATTCTTTGTTCGGCAACTTCCTGTCGTTTTCGATCCCACTCATTATTCTAGGGTTGGTGACACCAGCCATCGGGGAATTAGGCAAAGGGGCCGGCAGATTGCTGGCCTTGACCGCACTGATCGCATATGGCTCAACTATCTTCTCTGGTTTCTTCACCTATTTCAGCAGTTCGGCAATCTTCCCACATATCCTACCGGTCAACACGGAGTTAACAGCAATGGAAAATCCCGAAGACTTCATGTTGCAACCCTATTTTATAGTCGCCATGCCACCTTTGATGGATGTCATGACAGCTTTGCTTCTATCCTTCACCATCGGGCTTGGCTTGTCTTATATTAATGGGGAAACATTGCGCGAATCCTTTTCCGATTTCCAGAAAATCATTACGAAACTGATCGAGGCGGTTATCATCCCTTTATTGCCACTTCACATCTTCGGCATTTTCCTGAACATGACGGTGAGCGGGCAAGTCATGGGCGTGATTACCATGTTCTTGAAAGTGATAATCGTGATATTTGTCCTGCATGTGTTGCTATTACTTATCCAGTTTACGATTGCCGGCAGCATGAGTGGAAAAAATCCGTTGCGACTACTGAAAAATATGCTTCCGGCTTACGCGACCGCACTGGGGACACAATCCTCAGCCGCCACCATCCCTGTAACATTGGCTCAGGCGGTCAAGAACGGGGTGCGGGAGAACATCGCAATCTTTGTCATTCCCCTTTGTGCCACTATCCATCTGGCAGGTAGCACGATGAAGATTACCGCCTGCGCGATGGCAATCATGTATATGTCAGGCGAACCCGTCACCTTCACTTCTCTTGCCGGATTCATCATGATGTTAGGGGTCACAATGATAGCAGCTCCCGGTGTACCGGGTGGCGCTATCATGGCAGCACTCGGATTACTGCAAAGCATGTTAGGGTTTAACGAGACATTACAGGCGCTGATGATCGCCCTTTACATCGCGATGGACAGTTTCGGGACTGCTTGCAACGTGACAGGCGACGGGGCGATTGCAGTTGTGGTAGACAAGATCGCCGGCAAGCAAAAGACTGGGACAAGTCAGCCGTAGGCTTCTCACACATCTGCCTCGTCATAAATCACACAGCCTTTCGACTCCCTTTTCCCGCATCATGGTTGCCGCGATATGAGCACAGGCATAAGCATCAGCCATTGCATGGTGATGATAGGTCAGATCGTATCCGCAATGAGCGGCAACAGTCTGTAGTTGGTGGTTAGCCAGGAAAGGATACATGCGCCTCGACAAACGGCAGGTGCAATAAAACTGATATTTGGGATAGGCAAGGTCATAGGCTTCGTGAGCTGCCCGCAGGCAACCTTCGTCAAAAGAACTGTTATGGGCAACCAGTGGGATATCTTGCAATCTGCCGGCTATCCTGGCCCAGGCTTCCTCAAAGTCGGGAGAGTCGATTGTATCCTGCATGGTTATGCCATGAATGGCAGTAGTAAACCGAGTGTAGAAGTTCGGATAGGGACGGACCAGCATGTAAACAGAATCGATTACCTTATTGTCCTCAATAATAGCAACCCCGATACTGCAAATACTACTGCGCTTTCCATTAGCGATCTCAAAGTCAATTGCGGCAAAGCGTTCCATACTTTTCTAATTGATAATTGTCAATTGACAATTAATCCAACGGACAACTGACAATCAAGAAAAGCATTCATTGTCCTTTCTTTAATTGCCAATTGTCCATTGTTAATTGTCAATTATTTACTAAAGTCTCTCGGTGTCGGCACTCCCGGAAGCGGTTTGCGGTTCTGGAGTTCTTTCATGACCTCCTGAATGGCACGGTCGAGTTGCTGGTCTTCACCGTTCCATTCTTTGACGGGATCATTATCGATCAGGATATCAGGATCGACACCATGATTCTCAATAATCCAGCTACCGGTTTTCGGATCGAAACTTGTGAAGAAAGGTACACGGATGTCCGTCCCGTCCATATAAGGTAACGAGCCACTGATACCGACAATTCCACCCCACGTACGAGTCCCGATCAGTTTGCCCAATCCCAGCGCACGGAAGCCCCACGGGAAGAGGTCGCCGTCGGAAGCCGAATATTTATTGATCAAGCATACTTTCGGACCTACTTGCACGGCATCGGGAACAGTTCCGATACGGGCTGAACCACGACGCATCGTCAACCGATACGGTTCACGGGAAAGGCGTTCGAGGATCATCGGCGAAACATTCCCCCCCCCATTGGCACGGTCGTCAATAATCAAACCTTCCTTGTCGAGCTGTGGATAGAAATAGCGGGAGAATTCATTCAGTCCTTCTGGTCCCATATCCGGGATATAAATATAGCCGATCTTGCCGTTCGATGCTTTATCGACTTTCTTAATATTATCCTGTACCCAGTTATAATGATACAAAGAATATTCTTCTTCCAACGGACTGATCACGGTTTTGCGTGCTCCCTCCAGCTGCGGTTTACTGTTCAACAAAATCTCCGTCGGGACACCAGCCTTGCCGACCAACAACGAATACATGTCTTTCACACTGTTTGTCGGCACACCGTCGATCGCCACGATAAACTCGCCAGCCTTCGCCTCAATGCCCGGCTCCGTCAACGGAGAACGCAACGACTTGCTCCAGGAAGCGCCCGGCAAGATCTTTTCCAAACGGAAGAAACCACTCTTATCACGGGAAATCTCAGCGCCTAACAGCCCCGTCTTTATCCTGTCGGGACGTTCTACTTCACCCGGATTCACATATGCATGACCACAGTTCAGTTCGCCGATCATTTCACCGATGATGTAGTTCAAATCCAGACGTGTCTTGGCATATGGGACAAGCACCTGATATTTTGCTTTGACCGCATTCCAATCTACCCCATGCATATTCTCTAGATAGAAACCATCGCGATAAGCCCGCCATGCCTCATCAAAAATCTGCGCCCATTCCTTCGGATAATCGACCGCAATCTTCATATTCGACAAGTTCACCGGATCACCCAAGTCTGCCTTTCCCGAAGGAATATCCGTCACATAAAGAGCATCACCTTTGAAGAAGAGCACTTTCTTGCTACCGGGTTCGACCCCCATAGAAGCGCCATCGGCCACCACGTCTTCCTTCTGCTCTTTCAAGTCGAATACTCTCGTACCGCCACGTCCCCAGTAGTAAACCTTGTTTCCGTCTGAATAAAAATTCCCATAATAGGAAGGACTCACCGGCAACTTGACGACACGATCCGTAATCCCATCGAAATCGATCTTGACAGCAGAAGTGGCAAGCTCGTCTTTCCTTGTCTCCTCCTTCTTAACCGATGTATTTTTCTTTGATTCCTCTTTGGCAACAGAGACTTCCGCATCCTTCTCAATGAAAGGCGAAGGAGTATCTTTGGACAACAACGTCAAATAAACCCCGTACATATTATTATAGACATGGTTCCATTCCAGCGATCCATAAGTCGGATTAAAATCACGGGCAGATGCAAAAACCAGATATTTACCGTCCGTACTGAATACCGGGGAAGAGGAATCATACCACTTGTCTGTCACCGGGTATTCTTTCTTTTCAGCCAGATTATAAACATAAACGATACTATATTCAGTGTTCCCTGTACGGGTATAAGTCAGCCACTTGCTATCCGGCGAAAAAGTCACTCCCCGCGGCTCGCCCATCGGGTCCTGCAACAAGGTCGTCACCTTCTTTGTAGCAACGTCCAAGAGATTCATACGGTTCTTACGATCCGTATAAACAACCGCTTTGGAATCCGGGCTTAGTTCAAAACCGCAGATATAAGTGTCATTATCCTTTGTCAGCTGGACGTGTTCGCCTCCAATGGCATCCTGCATATAGAGTTCTGTCTCTCCAGTCGCATCCGAAATATAGACGATGAATTTGCCGTCGGGCGACCATTGCGCATTGCGGTCGTGTGCTCCTGGCGAACGGGTGATATTCTTTGTCACACCCTTCTCAACCGGCAAGTTGAACACTTCGCCACGGGCAGTCACCACTAAACGTTCACCGTCGGGCGACAGGCAGGCCTCGGTAATATAGTCAGCTCCATCCTTAATTTCGCTACGGGCGTAAATATTGTCGGAAGTCAAGGTGATGTTCACTTTTTCGGGCTTCTTACTCCCAGCATCCATCTTATAAATATAGCCGCCATTTTCGAAAACGATCGTATTGCCATTTGCGCTTGGAAACTTTACGTCGTATTCGGTAAAGTCAGTGACTTTGTCCGTCTGTTTGGTCTTCGTATTATAAACAAAGATGTTCATTGTTCGGTCACGGTCGGAAAGAAAGAAGATTTCATCGCCGATCCACATCGGGATAATGTCCTGTGCAGGATTGTCCGTAATGTTTTCGACTGTCTTCTTATCGGAACTATAGATCCAGACATCATCCGCCATCCCGCCTTTATAGTATTTCCAGGTACGGAACTCCCGCATGACACGGTTATAAGCCAACTGTTTGCCATCGGGAGAATAGCTGCAGAATCCGCCTTCAGGAAGAGGTATGACTTCAGACAAGCCACCCTCCTTTTCCACCGTGAACAACTTTCCGCTAAAGCCGTCGCTGATGCGGTTGCGATACACAATCCGACTGCCATCAGGCGTCCAGGTCATCACGATATTGTTCGGTCCCATACGATCACCCAAATCATCCCGGCTGTTTGTTGCCGTATAAGTCACACGCAGCGGTTCTCCACCCGTCACCGGCATGGTATACACTTCTGTATTACCATCGTATTGCCCGGTGAATGCAATCGTTTTGCCGTCCGGTGAAAAACGAGGAAACATTTCGTACCCCACATGCGAAGTCAGGCGCCTGGCTTCGCCACCCGTAGCCGGAACCTTGTAGAGGTCGCCCGCATACGAGAAAACAATCTCATTACCGTTCGTAGCCGGGAAACGCAACAGACGCGCTTCGTCCACCGCCATCGACAGTGAAGGGACACCAGCCAAAACCAATAAAGAAAAGATAAGTTTCTTCTTCATACCTAATTATCGTTTAGTCAACCGACAAAGGTAAAAAAAGTAAAGCATCAAAATATATTCCGATGCAGATATTCCTTTATTTTCCACCACAATAATTGCCGTTTCGCGACAAAAAGAGACCAGCCTCCTAACCTTCTTCCCGTTTGCTTATAAAATTCAGGATCACAAACCAATATGCACTGCCGGTCCATACTTACTGCAGAAAACAAATAGAAACAGCCGTTCCTCAACAGAATACCCAAAGTATCATTCTTACGGACAAAACCGACAATATCTACAAAATTAATAATACCAACTGATGAAAAAGAAAACGAAGACTCCTTAAACTCCACATGATGCAAGACTACATAAGGCCGCAATTGCCAAAAAAGCTCAGTAATATTGGCAGGATCAAGTTTTTTCAAAAAAGATAGCAACCATTGCTCCTGAAGATTTGAAATAGATAAAGGTAATTCCATATTTACTTAAATTCGACCTGAAAAAATCCCATATATCCAACAATTCCCCAATTAGATGGTTATTATAAAGAAACGTGGGAATTAGTAACATACACTCGATTAAGGACCTCGAATAACCTATAACTAGTTGTATGCAATAATTACCCACGTTTTTTATCTTGAATACGCAAGTGCATAAACACCCATCTTGCATGACAAGAAAAAACGCGAACAAAATTCACATACTATCCACTAGTTATCTAGAAATTTCGAGGTTTCAATCAAGAGATAATATATAAACTTTCGTGTTCACCACCAAAGTTGTACCAGCGATAACGCTTTATCCTGCTTACTGTACACGACAAAGATAAACAGAAGATTCAAAAATCCGATATTCCTCCTTCCTTTTTTCAAGGTTCTTTAGAAAAAACACAGAAAAAGCCGGCTACGGCGGAATATCATCTATTCCATTGTAGCCGGCCACTTTTAACTAATACCTACTTTTTATATCGCTTTATCTCTAAAGACAGACATCAATAGTAACCTTCATTCTGTTCTTCACTGAGCTCACCAACAGGATTCAGACGGTCGATGTGTTTCTGCGGGATAGGACGAAGTTTGTGATACGGTTTAATGTAGATTGCATCCGGATTGTATTTCTTCACCCAATCATACAGCAGTTCACAACGAACCAAATCTTCCCAACGATTGGTTTCTCCCAGTAATTCACGTCCGCGTTCGTTCAGAATAAATTCGATAAAATCACCTTGTAGATCAGCCGGAGAAACTTTAAGTGCATCATACGTACTCTTCGTATCGTTCACTCCACCTTCGAAAAGCCAGATCTGCTGGTCTTTTTGCTCACCTTCGGCCCAAGCGGCACGCTTGCGGATCACATTGATATATTCAGCAGCCTTGTCGAAATCACCTTTACGACCGGCAGCTTCCGCTGCCAACAAATACGTTTCTCCCAAACGCATACGCACCCATTCGCGAGATCCCTTTTCTTCAGACACAGAAGGACGGCTCGGATCAAGGTATTTCACCAGTGACGGAAAATAACGGATCGAATGCATTTCGCGAGGGAAATAAGAATAAGTATAGTCAGCACGCAATTTCCGCATCTCGTCACTATTAGAAGCAAGCCCTGTTTCCTGCATCGTATAATAAATCGCCGTATCGCCATGCTGGAATTTCAACTCGCCCTCTATTTGCCCTTTAGAAGGATCCGGCGTAAAATAGACGTTTCCGTCATAAGAAAGCGACTCCCAAACAGGCAGCGTGCTTACATTATTTGCATAGTAGACCCATTTGAAACTCTTATAAAAACGTGAATCATGCAAACGATCGAATAAATCGTCCATCGTTTTCTTTGTCGCCACGTGACGACGGTACGGACGACCGTTTTCAATATCTCTCAACATACCCGGCTGATCTTCATACCAAGACAGCCAATAGAGATGCTGCTTGTTACCATCTCCGTTAAACATCGGCTCGGTTGTGAACTGCACGGCAAACACAGCTTCGGAGTTCCCCTGATTCTTGATATCCCACAGAGAGGAGAAGTTTTCTTGCAAAGCATAAGCTCCACTGTTGATCACTTGCTCAGCATAATAAAGCGTACTATCCATATCTGTCGCTTTCTGACCACGCGCATCTTTGACTGCGCTACCACGAGTCAGATAAACCTTCGCCAACAAATGGGCAGCTGAGTAACGTGTGGCACGTCCTAAAACAGAAGCCTTCTCCGGTAAATTTTCGGCGGCATTACGTAAATCACTGATAATAACATTATAAACATCAGCGATCGGAGCACGCTTGAAGTCCGTCCGAATCTCGAAACTACCTTCCGTGACCAAAGGAATACGCCCAAACTGCTGCACCAAATCAAAATATAAATAGGCGCGGATAAATTGCATTTCGGCATAACTTTGTATTTTCACACTCTCCAACAAGTCTTGGGAATCCCGAATCTTCTGCATGGCGATATTGGCATCACTAATCCCTTTGTAGTGATTTTCCCACATTTCATACAGAATACCGTCGTCCGGATTCAACTGTGTCGCATATTTATTATACGATTCACGATTACTACCATCTTCTCCTTCCGTGAACAAATCGGTTCCTAATTCGGTCAATACATCGAAACGTTCACCACCAACTCCCCAACGAAGGAAACCGTAAGCTGCCGTAATGGCTGCATTTACACCGGCTTCCGTTTCATAATAATCGTACGACATCACCGGTGCATCATCTTCGCTTAACCAACTACTGCAACTTGAAGCAGATAACATCAGGCCTGCCAGCATATAGCAATATACAGATTTCATTTTCATTCTTTGATTTATTAAGATTAAAATTACAAAGTCAAGTTTATACCAAAAATCCAGGAACTGACACTCGGAGTGCCGAAACCACTACCGTTAGTTTCAGGATTACCGGCCGAATTTACTTTAGCTGCTTCCGGATCAATACCCGTATAATTGGTAAAGATAAACGGATTCTGGGCTGTAAAATAAACACGCAGTTTCTCCACCAGGAACTTATTGGTCAAGGTCTTCGGCAAGGTATATCCCAATGTCATTGTCTTTACACGCAAGAAATCCGCTTTTTCATAATAAGTGGATGTGATGTAAATCGGGCGCTCCTCATCGATACTCGGACGAGGATAAGCGTTCGTCGGGTTATTCGGTGTCCAGTAGTCGACTTTCACACCACCGTTACGTCCGCAATGTTCCAGTGCATAAATGTCGTTATACAACATAGCGCCGAAACTCGCATATAAAAAGACCGACAGGTCGAAACCTTTATAGTTGAAAGTATTCACCATACTGGCAATCAACTTCGGACGTGGGTTTCCCAGAATCTGCTTATCGGCATCCGTAATCTTATAGTCGCCATTCACATCCTGTATCTTGATATCGCCCGGAGCAAACTCTGTACCGTTGGCGGCGAATTTTGCCATCTCGGCAAGATCTGACTCCGTGTTCTGCCAGATACCTACTTTCCGGTAGTCATAATGAACATTCACCGGCTGGCCGATAAACCATTTGCTACCAATATCGTCGTTCTTGCCATTATACAGTTCAACGATTTCTTCCTTGTTGGAAGACAGCATCAAATCAGTTGTCCACTGGAAGTCTTTCGAATTGATGTTCATAGAGTTGATAGAAACTTCTATACCCTTATTACGCGTTTTACCCACATTCGATAGCACATCGGGAAAACCGGAAACAACCGGTAACTGGCGTTTCAGCAACAAATCATGTGTATTCTGCATATACAAGTCAATCGTCCCGTTGATACGTCCTCTCAACACACCGAAATCGATACCCAAATTCCACTGGTCCGTCGTTTCCCAAGTCAACAGACTGTTCGCCATCGCATTCGGGGCATATCCGATCGTTGGAGTTCCACCATTGTCAAACGGATAACGAATCAACGACAACGTACCTTTCGTTTGGTAAGGATCTACGGCCGAATTACCAGTCTTACCAAAACCAAGTCTTAATTTCAGGTTATCCAACCATCCGGATGTACTCGACATGAAAGATTCTTCATTGATACGCCATGCCAATGCGGCAGAAGGGAAAAGCACCCACTTGTGTCCGTCAGCCAGACGAGACGAACCGTCATAACGGGCAGAAACCGTCAGGAGGTAACGTCCTAAATAGTTATAATTGATACGTCCCATGAAAGAAGCCATATTCCACTTGATCATCGAGCTGCCGATCGTATTGGTCACCAAGCCCGACCCCAGATCATAATATTTCAGGTTATCGGCCGGCAGATTCTCCATTGCGACGTTCACACTTTCCCTTTTGTCTTCTTGAATGGACTGCAATAAAGTCACGCCCAAGGTGTGTTTGTCGTTGAACGTCTTATCATAGAAAAGCATGTTTTCCAAAGTAAACATCGTGTATTTGTCAACGGCATTCTTCGCATAAGAAGTCCCCATGCCACGATTACTCGTTTTAGCGGACCAGAATTCGTAGTCCTGTACGGTACGGGCATCGAGACCCAGGTTCGAGCGGAACTTCAGTCCGTCGACCGGCAGTTTGATATCCAGAGAATAGCTACCCAGGTAACGGGTTGTTTTCACAGGACGGTCCACTGCACCCGGAACAAGGTCCATCATCGTATTGTAGACATTATAAGACCCTGGTAACGGAATAATCTCGCCATTTTCATCCCATAACTGTGCCAACGGGCTTAAACGCCAACCACCGGCGAGTCCGGCCCCACGTTGCTGAATGGCATGCGAATATTGCGTCTGTGCCCCGATCTTCACATATTTGTTGATTTCGTGGTTTAGATTCAAACGGATCGAATAACGTTCATAATCCTCATCCTTGAAAATACCGTTATTCTTATTGTAAGTAGCGGAAGCCAGGAAGTTCGTCCGTTCGCCACCGCCTCGGATACTCAATTGATGGTCGGTCACCATACCGGTACGGGTTACATGATCCATGTAACGGGTCGTACGCACACGGGACGGATAATAGACACCATCGTCACCCCAACCCATCATGACCGATTCCATGATCGACGGGTCGCGTGTAAATCCTGGGCAAACCATATCCTGCTCCCTTGAAGCCACATCCGAGTTGTAGCGGATCGAATTATTGCTCGTATTGCGATAAGACTCGCGCGTATATTCGGCATATTCCGGACCATCCCAGAAATCGAGCTGGTTCAAAATTGTCTGAGCCCCGACATATCCGTTATAATCGATCTGCGTCTTGCCTGATTTCCCCTGCTTGGTCGTAATCAGGATAACACCGTTCGCACCACGAGCACCATAGATTGCTGTTGCCGACGCATCCTTCAACACTTCCATCGACTCTATATCCGACGGGCTGATTTCGCCAATACCGCCAGTAACAGGAACACCATCAATCACATACAACGGATCATTGCTTGCCGTGATCGAACGTTTACCACGGATCATCACGTTCGGAGTAGAGCCCGGCGACCAGTTGGCGTTTGAAACGACAACCCCCGGAATACGTCCCTGCAAGGCTTCCGATGCCGTAGAGGTCGGGACAGCTGAAATCTTGGCAGCATTGACAGAGGCGACAGCTCCAGTCAAGTCTCTTTTCTTTACCGTACCATAACCGACCACGACAACTTCATCCAAACCTTGTGCATCCTCTTTCATCAGGATGTCAAACGTATTCTTGTTATCGATCTTTACTTCCATAGGCAAAAAACCGATATAGGATATTTCCAGCATTTCCCCCGGAGCAGCCTCTAAAGAGAAGTTTCCATCCATATCTGAGATGGTCCCATTAGTCGTTCCCTTGACTACGATATTCGCTCCAGCCACCGGAAGACCTGTTTCATCGGTAATCACACCAGATATTTTCTTGGTTTTTCGCTGTTTCACGGGAGCCTGCGCTTCTGCCTTAACGATAACGATCGTCTTATTGCTCACTTTGTAGGAAAGGCCGTGTTTTTCCAGTACCTGAGACAGGATATCCTTTAACGGGCGATTGGAAGCAGAAACGACTACATCAGGATTTTCACTCAGGATAATATCCCGGTAAACAACTGAAAAAGAAGTTTGTGCCTCCAGATTCTTAAAAAATTCTTTCAATGTGACATTTTGCAAATTCATCGACATTGTTTGCGAAATGTCCTGTGCGTACATGGTTGTACACAAAAACAGGAGTGCTGTACTCCGAAATACTTTCTTCATGACTATGATAAATAGACTTAAGTTAAAATTAAACAATTGATTTTTAAAAACACTTTTTCTTAGATTTCACCTGTTCATCCCATAGGCTTATTTTATTTTTGATTGATTAGGCTTATTAATCGTAACGTTATTTCCTATGATCTTATAATTAAATCCATATTGAAATTTCAAAGCTTCCATGACATACGGAAGTTGTTCGTCCTTAAAAGAACCGGAAATCTGATCGTTCGCAATCTCCGGACATAGCAGGTCAATATGCACACCATACCATCTTTCGATCTTTTGGAACACCGAACCCAACTTCTCCGATTCGAACACCAGATGATTTTGCGTCCACGCGATTTCTTTTACATTGTCTGTATTGTGAAAACTGATTTTTCCATTATTTTTCGAATAGATCGCTTTCTGCGACGGTTTCAGGATAAAACTTTCAGAAGGCGACTTGGAATCGTAGAGGCGCACGGAGCCTTCAATCAAGGAAGTCTCTACAAAGTCATTCTCCTCATACGAATAGACATTGAAGCAAGTCCCCAGCACTTCGATATTCAAATTGCCGACCTGCACGACAAACGGATGTTTCCTGTCCTTGGAAACCTGGAAGTACCCCTCGCCCTTCAAGCGGGCGACACGCTTTCCGTTGACATAGGCGTAGGACAAAGAGCTTTCCGAATTCAATTTGACAGAACTCTTATCCGGCAAGGTCAACTGCACCTTATCTCCGGCCGGAACTTCCGCCAAGAAAGAAGAGTTCGCATTTTGCAATTCATGCAAAAGAGAAAAGTTCCACGCCGTAACGGACAAGACGGCAATCACGGCCGCCGCCGCCACGATACGGGACCAGCGTATGGAGATTTTAGGAGGATGTATCTGCAGACGAAGTCTCCGATGAATTTCCCGCTTACGACAGACTTCCATAGGCGGATAAACCGTATTCTCATTCCAAAACGCTTCCATCCTTTCGGCCAGTTCCTGGTCCGAAAGATGATTCAAGGACTCCTTGAAGCCCTCGAAGTCTTTCCGGTTGGTCTTTCCGCTTAAGAATTGAGAATATAATTTATCAAATAAATCGGTCATAATTTGTTGCTTGTTTATAGTTACACGAAGGAGTACCGAAAAAGTACCAGGCGTTTTTATATGTTCTAAAGCATATTCCTGTTTCTTCCCCTATAATACGCTCGAAGTTTCCTTTAGCGAAACTTTCTGTTTCACCGTACGAACTTTTAGTTCCAAGCGCTGAAACTATCTGGAACTCCAAGAGCCGCTTGGGGAAAGGGAAGTAAGCTTCTCAAGTTTTCTTATATGAAAAGGGTGAAAAGATAATTATATTTCCGAAGTTCCTCACGCAGAATCTTTAACGCTGCGGACAAATGATTCTTTACCGTCTGCTCGGAAATATCCGAAAGAGCGGCTATTTCGGCATTGCTCATTCCCTCTTCACGGCTCATTTCAAAAATGTTCCGCTGCGCGGGGGTCAGTTTTTGCTTAGCTATCGCCAGCTTGTCGATAAAGTCATCGTAATATATTTTTTCTACGGAAGTGTTATCCAAAAGATGTTCGTCTTCACAAAAGCGTATGTAATCTTCAAAATCCGGACGGTTGATCTGTTGGCGGAAAACATCGATCACATGGTTCTTGGCAATCGTGAACAACATGGATTTGAAAGAGCCTTCAACAGACAAGGAGGTACGCATGTTCCACAGCTTGAGGAACGTCTCCTGTACGATATCTTCCGCCTGGACAGATGATTTCGTATGCAGCAAGGCGAAACCGTACAAAGAATCCGCGTACATATCATATAATGTATCGAACGCCTCATAGGAACCACGTTTAAGTTTTTCTATAGTATTTCTATGTATCTCTGTTTCATGCATATTCACCTCTTTCACCCCTCACTTTGAGTTCGTAAAGATAGAAATAAACTACTAAACAGCTACTATTAAGTTTATTTCTATCTTTTTTTATAATAATACCGTATCTTTACACCCATAAAAACGCAAAGCATGAAATCATTATTTATCCTGACTTCAGCACTACTGTTTACGGCAAACGTGCTGGCCGAAAATGATCCGCTATGGATGCGCTATCCGGCAATTTCTCCAAACGGTGAAACGATCGCCTTTACTTACAAAGGCGATATCTACACCGTTCCGGCAAACGGTGGCAAAGCTACCCAGTTAACAACCCATCCGGCTCACGATACGCGCCCGATCTGGTCGCCTGACGGCAGCAAGATCGCGTTTGCTTCTGACCGGAACGGAAACTTCGATATCTTCATCATGGATATGGAAGGAGGTAGCCCGAAACAGTTGACCACTCACTCCGCAAATGAATATCCGGAAACGTTCAGTGATGCAAAGCACATTCTCTATTCGGCCGCGATCCAGCAGGATGCGAAAGACAGCCAATTCCCCTCCGGGCAATTTCCACAAATCTACCGGATCGGTATCAATGGAGGGCGCCCCGAACTCTATTCTTCCCTCGCCATGGAAAGCCTAGCTTTGAACAAGAAGGGTGACAAACTCTTATACCAAGACAAGAAGGGATATGAAGATCCTTGGCGTAAACACCACCAGTCTTCCATCACACGGGACATCTGGTTGTGCACCCTCGATCGGGAACACTCCTTCCAAAAAATAACTTCCTTTAAAGGAGAAGACCGTAATCCGGTATGGGCGACAGACGGTTCTTCCTTCTACTATCTGAGTGAAGAAAAAGGAAGTTTCAATATATTCAAAAACGACCTGACCGGCAGAAATAGCCGGCAGATAACCAATCATACCATGCATCCCGTCCGTTTCCTAACTTCCGACAACAACGGCAACCTCTGTTACGGATACGATGGCGAAATCTATACGGTCAAAGAGGGTACACAGCCTAAGAAAGTGGATGTACAGATCATCTCGGATAAGGTGGAGAACGACCTGATCCATCAACTCAAGGCAAGCGGAGCCACCGATATCGCAGTTTCCCCTAATGGCAAAGAAGTCGCTTTTATCGTGCGCGGCGATGTATATGTAACCTCGGTCGACTACGAAACTACCAAACAAATCACTAACACACCGCAGCAGGAGCGCGATCTCGATTTCAGCCCAGACGGACGCTCATTGGTTTACTCGGCCGAACGGGGCGAAACCTGGGGCGTTTATCAAAGCAGCTTGGTACGCAAGAACGACAAATATTTCACATACGCACAGGAATTGAAGGAAGAACCGTTGGTGGTAAATTCGCAGACCTCTTTCCAGCCGATGTATTCTCCGGACGGAAAGGAAGTCGCTTTCTTGGAAAACCGTACGACTCTACGCGTGATTAATTTGAAAAACAAACAAGTACGCACCGTCCTGGATGGTAAATATAATTATTCGTATGCCGACGGCGATCAATATTATCAATGGTCACCCGACAGCAAATGGTTCCTCGCTAAATATATCGCGATCGGAGGATGGAACAATACGGACATCGTTTTGGTGAAAGCGGACGGCAGCGGCGAAATGACCAACCTGACCGAAAGCGGCTACTCCGACAACAACGCCAAATGGGTACTGGATGGAAAAGCGATGATCTGGTCGTCTGACCGGGCCGGTTATCGCAGTCATGGCAGTTGGGGAGCAGAAGATGATATTTACATCATGTTCTTCGACGGCGAAGCATACGACAAGTTCCGCCTCACCAAAGAGGAACAAGCTTTGTTGGACGAAGAAAAAGAGGACAAAGATAAGGACGAAAAAGACAAGGACAGCAAGAAAGACAAGGATAAAGACGATGACAAGAAAGACGAAAAAGCAGATAAGCCGGTCGAACCGCTTAAATTCGACTTGGCCAATCGTAAAGACCGTATCATGCGCTTGACCGTCAACTCGTCATTCTTAGGTGACGCCGTCTTGACGCAGAAAGGCGATAAGCTATATTATTGCGCCGCATTCGAAAACGGTTACGACCTATGGGAACACAATTTCAAGGAAAACACCACCAAACTACTGATCAAAGGTGTCGGTGGCGGAACGATGTTCCCCGACAAGAAAGGCGAAAACATTTTCCTCGTTTCGGGAGGCCAGTTGAAGAAGATCGAAATCAAGGACAGCAAAACGAAACCGATCGCATTCAAAGCCGAATTTTCATATCGCCCGGCGAAAGAACGCGAATATATCTTCCATCACACCTGGCGCCAAGTATTAGACAAGTTCTACGATCCCCAAATACATGGTATCAATTGGGCCGGATATGGAAAGGCATACGAAAAATTTCTTCCACATATCAACAATAACTACGATTTCGCAGAAATGCTTTCTGAAATGTTGGGCGAACTAAACGGTTCACATACCGGTGCACGCTACCGCTCTGCATCTTCCGCACCAGCAACAGCTAGCTTGGGCGCTTTCTATGACAACAATTACACAGGCGACGGTTTGAAGATTGAAGAAATCATCGCCAAAGGCCCGTTGACAAAAGCCGACACCAAGATCAAGCCAGGCTGCATCATCGAAAAGATAGACGGCACGAATATCAAGAGTGGAGAAGATTACTATCCGCTATTAAGCGGCAAAGCCGGCAAGCAGGTACTACTGTCCGTTTACGATCCGGCAACCAAAGAACGTTTCGAAGAACAAGTCAAACCGATCACCTACGGCACACAATCCGATTTGCTTTACAAACGTTGGGTGGAACAGAAGCGCCAGATGGTCGACAAGCTGTCGAACGGAAAGATCGGATATGTACATGTCAAAGGCATGAACAGCGAAAGTTTCCGCGATACCTATTCCGAGCTGTTAGGTCGTTGCCGCGAGAAGGAAGCCGTGATTGTCGATACGCGCCATAACGGTGGCGGTTGGCTTCATGAGGACCTGGCAATTTTGTTGAGTGGAGAACTGTATGCTAAATTCACTCCGCGCGGACAGTTCATCGGAAACGATCCGTTTAACAGATGGCTGAAACCGTCATGCGTACTGATGTGCGAAGACAATTATTCGAACGCCCACGGTTTTCCCTGGACATATAAGACGTTGAAAATCGGCAAACTGATCGGCGCTCCCGTACCGGGAACGATGACTGCCGTATGGTGGGAAACCCAAATTGACCCGTCAATCGTTTTCGGTATCCCGCAAGTCGGCATGCAAGATATGCAGGGCCGCTATCTCGAAAACCAACAACTCGAACCTGACATCGAAGTCTACAACTCCCCCGAATCACAGCTAAGAGGCGAAGATCACCAGCTGGAAGAGGCGGTAAAAGAGATGTTGAAAGAGGTACAAAAGTAATATTATGTGCGATCTCAAAGCGGCTCTCATCCACTGCTACGGAATGGGAGCCGTTCTTTTTTGTACGCAATTCACGTACTTATCCTTCACTTTTTGCCGTACTTATAAGATTCAATGTTTATCCAAACGAAAGCATTACCAGTTCTGCCTTCACCCGATAATATGACTTCATTATTTCTCTACGAACATAAACAGAAGGGATAAAACATAGTTACATTTAACTGTCATACTATCACTAATTGTCTTTTATCTATTGAATATCAATAAACTCAAGCAATGATAGTAGGTATGATGGATGCCTATTTCATCTATCATACTATCATTAACCGCCTGTCCGACATTTTTCTTCACATTACTTATTTTCAATAACATAATAAGATAAACCCATTGACACCCGGGTCTCGATATCATTCACACTCGGGTGTCAAGACCGTTCACATCCGGGTGTAAAAACCTGTAAACGGGAATCTTCAACACTTTTTCTGCCTGTTTGAAGCAAAATAAGTCACGTATTTCAACAAAAAAGGAACCATATCTAAAACGAGCAGAAGAACGACACAAAAAACGGAACCGTAAAATCTACGATAATCCCATGAAAAATTGAAATGAAAACAAGGTCTTTTCCCGAATAACGAGTGATGATAGGCAAGGTCGTATCCATAGTCGTGGCACCTCCAGCACAGATAGGAGACAACCGGCCGAAATATTTGACAAAAAGAGGCGCACCGAGAAGAGCCATAATCTCGCGCATGATATTTGCCATTAAAGCGATTGTTCCTAATTCTGTGGCGAGTCGGACACCCAAAAAAGGTTCCTTCAATTGGGTAATCAAGATAGACGAAAGAGAATAATAGGCAAAACCGCTTCCTACCGCCAGACAATCAAATACACTCCACTGCGTAAGCAACAGACCGACCAAAGCCGAAAAGACCAGTGTCCCGGCAATCGTAGCCAAAGGGACCAAAAGCAGTTTCGGACGAATACTGCCGAGAATATCCTTTAGCTTCTTATCACTACCGATACTGAGCCCGACCTGAAACATTAGCAGGTATAAGACATATACCGTAATGTCGTTTTCAATGATAACATCGGGCAGCCAGCCACTCCATCCCAACAAGCAACCAAGCGCAAAAAATCCTACAACGATCAGACTTCCTTTCATCCGCGACTCCTTTCTTTAAAAAACAGACGATAGACTCCCCAGCCAGCCAATACACTCCCTACCGTACCAGCCAAGGCAAGCAGGAATGCCTGACCACCCAACGTGGCAAGATTATCGACAATATCCTTATTCGCACCGACAGATATTCCCAAAAGGAAAAGAAGCAAAAGAATCGTATAAGAAATAGGTTTGCCGATCTTTTGCAAAAGTTCGATTTTGCGCAAAAGATAGCCTGCGGCAATACCCGCGAACATAATACCAATGACAGTAAACATAGATAAAAAAAGATTATCGCGCTTGGACAGCTTTAACTATTTTAGTGAATGTAACAGGGATTACCATACCTTCTGCATTTGCTTTCCCTGTCAGTTTATTCTTGCCTTCCTGTATGAAAGTGAGTGAAACATAGGTTCCATCTACATAGAAATTGCATTTATAGGTATCGCTCTCTTTCTTGATTTCCTTCACGGTCATTTCCGTATCGCTGATCGTGAAAACAGCGGAAAGGTTTTCACCAGTTTTCTTGATCTGGCAAGTCCCTTTCTGATAACCGTAAGGAGCATCGGGAGCCGAAAAATTCCACGAACCAACAACCATGCCGAGAGTAAATTCCTGCGCATAAAGTGATAAACACATCATCATACAAAGAAGCGTAGTAAATACTTTTCCCATATTCGTCTTCATAATAAAATAGGATTAAATTAGACTTAGCGCTTCAAAGATAAGCATTATCGAATATAAATGAAGTAGTCAGGATAAGAATAAATAGAATAATGCATCTTTAGCAGAGTCCTACACGATCTCCTCCGACAAATTGTGGTCTCCCGTGATCTGGAATACAACCCGGAACAGGTTATCCTTTAAAGTCAAAATACGTTTTATGAATTCATCCGTTCTCATCTCTGTCACAAAAGAAGAGTGAGGACGGGGACAGTTACAAATTTTACGAACTTTTTCCCGAAGAAAAGCAGGACATACACGTATATTGTTCTTTTTCTTTATATTTGTAAAGTCAAAAATAACGATTTATTCATTTAGGAGATAAAACACAGATAATATAACATGAAGAAAACAATCCTATTCCTTCAGGCTGCAGTGGTCGGACTTCTGGCAGCCTGTAACCAACCGTCCGACGAGGAACAACTACGAGATGAAATTCAATATGTGAACCCATTTATCGGAACAGGCTTTCACGGGCATACCTTTCCCGGTGCTACCCGTCCGTTTGCTCTTGTACAGGTCAGCCCCGACACACATATCATGGGCTGGGATGCCAGTAGCGGATACCATTATGATGACAACCAAATATATGCTTTCAGCCATACACACTTATCAGGTACGGGTATCGGCGACTTGGGAGATGTGGCGATCCTACCTTTCTCCGGTGGTGACTCGATCAAACCGGTTGCGATTTTCAAGAAAGAGACGGAAAAAGCAACGCCAGGCTATTATGCAGTACGTCTCGACAATTTCGGAATTAATGTGGAGTTAACCAGTACGGACCGTGTCGGATTCCATAAATACACATACGATAATCCGAAGGACCGCCGTGTCCTTCTCGATCTCGGTCATGTGCTGCAACCGAACTGGGGACATAAGTTAGTAGGGAACGAATATCTTTTTGTAAACGATTCGACGGTGGAGGGGACTGTCAAGACGCAGGGATGGGCACATTTCCATTCTGTCTCTTACCGGATCACATTCTCGGAGCCGATCGAAACACTATACCAGTATATCGACGGAAATTTACGGAAAGATTCGCTGTTCTTGCGTCTCAACACACCAGACGATCTGAAATTCCATTACAAATTCGCGGAGAGCAACAAACCACTGTATGTAAAAGTGGCGATCTCTCCTGTCGATACGGACGGTGCAGAGAGAAACATGCTGGCCGAACTGCCGGGATGGGATTTCGATGCTACACGGGCTGAATCTGCACGTATCTGGAACAAAGCTTTAAACGATATCCGGATCGAAAGCTCCGATCCGAAAGTGATGGTGAACTTCTACACAGCTCTCTACCACACGATGATCGCACCTTATGCCTATCAGGATGTGGACGGGCGCTATTTAGGAATGGACAAGAAGGTGCACCGGGCGGAACCAGGTTATGTGAACTATTCTGTCTTCTCACTTTGGGATACTTTCCGCGCTTTGCATCCATTGATGACGATTATCCAACCAGAACGGGCTGCCGATTGGGGAAAAGTGCTCGTGCAAGGATATAAAGAAGGAGGAATCCTTCCGAAATGGCCGTTAGCTTCCAGCTATACAGGTTGCATGGTAGGTTATCCGGCAGTCTCTGTACTGGCAGATTTAGTGACTAAAGACCTGGCAGAAGGTGATCTGAACGTTTGGGCCGAAGCAGGCGCCCGTTCATCTGTCTACCGAAACGATCTGGCAGAGAAGTTCAAAGGAACACGTGAGTTGGATTTGATTACCCGCCACCCCTATTATAAGGAGAAATACGGCTTTGTCCCGGCCGACTCGGTTCCCGAATCTGTTTCCTGGGGATTAGAGATGGCCTACTATGACTGGTGTATTTCCCAAATCGCCGCTAAAGCAGGAAATACGGAACTGGCAAAAGAGTATGCGGCAAAGGCAGAATACTACAAACGCTACTTAGACCCGGAGACCAAGATGATGCGCGGGGTGATGGGTGACGGTTCTTTCCGTACACCGTTCAATCCCCGTTATTCTTCCCATATGAAGAGCGATTATACCGAAGGGAATGCCTTTCAATGGAGTTTCTTTGCACCTCATGATATGGACAACTTTATCTCCACGATCGGTGGTAAAAAAGAGCTGGAGACACGCTTGGACACATTATTCACCACCTCTTCCCAAGTTGATGGTGAAGAAGCCCCCGGAGATATCACCGGACTGATTGGCCAATATGCGCACGGCAACGAGCCGAGCCATCACATGGCTTATTTATATAACTGGACGGATTCTCCTTGGAAAGGGCAAGAGCGCCTGGATCAGATCATGCAAAATTTCTACACAAACGCGCCGGACGGTATCATCGGAAATGAGGACTGCGGACAGATGTCCGCCTGGTATGTAATGAGTGCGTTAGGCTTCTATCAGATCGCTCCGGGAATTCCGGTCTATACATTGGGCCGTCCGATGATCGACAAAGCGCTTATTCATGTAAAAGGCGGTATTTTCGAGATCTTGGTAAAAAACAACAGTGCAGCCAACAAATACATCAAAGAGGTTAAACTGAACGGCAAAATCCTCGACACCCTGTTCATCAGCCACACCGACATCATAAAAGGTGGCAAGCTGGAATTTATCATGACCGATCAACCGGTTAAATAAATTCATATAAAGAAACATAAAAACAAAGGGCGGATCAGTACACTGGTTCGCCCTTTATCTTATATTTGTCCCTAAACAATTAAATTAAAAAGCTATGTTACTCACAACAACTAACACGATTGAAGGAAAAGAAATTACCCAGTACTTCGGAATCGTATCCGGTGAAACAATCATCGGAGCAAATGTATTCAAAGATTTCTTCGCAGGCATCCGGGATATTGTCGGAGGACGCGCAGGTTCTTACGAAAGCGTATTACGCGAAGCAAAAG
Organism: Parabacteroides sp. merdae-related_45_40; assembly: GCF_001915675.1. Lineage (NCBI taxonomy): Bacteria > Pseudomonadati > Bacteroidota > Bacteroidia > Bacteroidales > Tannerellaceae > Parabacteroides > Parabacteroides sp. merdae-related_45_40. The sequence continues at coordinate 55,834 of NZ_MNQY01000034.1, forward strand.
AAACCGCCTTAAAAGAAATGAGCGATCATGCGACACAACTGGGTGCAAACGCTGTAATCGCCATAGATCTGGACTACGAAACAGTTGGGGGAAGTGGAAGTATGCTAATGGTTACTGCCGCAGGGACTGCTGTACGCTATCAATAATCCCGAAAATGAAATATTCTTTGTAGTTGGAAAAAAGAATCACATAAAAAAACTAAACCATATTTTCTGCAATCAAACTCGCCATCCCAAAACACGATCTCTAAAGAAGGATCATTCCGGACGGGAACATGACTTCATACCAGAAGAAGACGGAAAACCAAAAGGGAAAGGGCAGAAATACTGTTTAAGGAATACCCTGGCATCCACATGGCTTATGGGCTGTCGGAAACGAAAAAAGCCGACTCAAA
>NZ_MNQY01000007.1:0-2379 GCF_001915675.1 Parabacteroides sp. merdae-related_45_40
GCTGACAGTCGCTTCGTGTACCAACGAAGATTTCGATAAAGGCAACAACGGTCCGGATGTCCCCGAAGGTCTGCCGGTGACCTTGAAACTGAATATCGGAGCACCTGATGTTACGGTAGTTGAAACTAAAGCCTTAGATAATGGTGAAACATTCGGACAAATAGATGATTTGGCGGTACTTGTGTATAACGAGGCAGGGGGGGATGGAACTGTTGCTTATTGGGGAAAATGGAATGATGAGGCTGACCAACGGACAGTGGAATTTTCAACAAAAACAGGTCGACATAAGATATATGTATTGACGAATACCGGCTCCCAAAGTGTAGCGGCCGAATATGCCACTGAAGCGGATTTGTTGACCGCACAATTTCAAGCAAGTCAGGGACCGACAGGTAAGGAGATGATGTTAGGATTTGTTGCAGAGGGAACAGATGCGTCTAAGAGTAGCGAAATGTACGAAGAAGGAATAAATACAGGTGTCAATGTAACAACGGATGGCGCTTCTTATTGTGCACGGGTCGTACCACCTTATTCAAAGGTGACATTCAGAATTACGAAAAATTTGCCGGATATGGATAAGGTTTATCTAAATATACATAGTGTAAAAGTCCGTAAGTTGCCAAGTGTCTATACCCTTATGCCATTTTCTGGTGAAGGTGACAATAAGTTGACACCGAAGCAAACAGTTGCTGCTGATATTGAGTTTGATATTGACGAGGTTCAAAGTGATAAAGGTTCTTATTTTCATATGTATGAAAATAAACAAGGTGTTTATCCCAATGAAAAAGGAGCCGCTTATAAAAGTCCGGGTATAGACGTGCCTGAAAATGCAGATGTGGTAGATTATGATACTTGGTTTAAGAAATGGGATGATCTGGCTTGTACTTACATTGAAGTAAAGGGTAAGTATTCTATTGTGAAAAGCCAGACTTCTTCTTCAACAACAGTTGATGCCGGTGATATTAATTATCGTTTCTTTTTGGGTGAAGATATTACTTCAGACTTTAATATCTGTAGAAATAAAAGTTATATAGTGACATTGGATTTCAGCCAAGAAGCCGGATATGGCGAGCTGAAACATGAGTGGCGCGTACATGCAAAATTAGATGAAGCGACTTTCCTGCCGGAAGGAGATTTAGTGATTGACGGTTATCCGCAGAGTCTTGGTTATGTCCCTTTTTATGTGTCTAATGGAACATCAGGGAGCATTACGTTGACAACTACTGGTGTTTCGTCGGCTGATATGAATATGTACTTTAATCAAAATGGATATTGGAGTGGTTCTTCTGCAGCTGATTTTGGCAATTTTAAAATTACTGCAAATTCGTTGACTGAGTTTGCTATTGCACCGAATGATGTCGGTATTCTTGGTGAAGGGCGTAATTATAATCAGGGAAGTTTTTCTTCTGCAGATAATTTAAATAGGAGAGATGAAGTTGCGAAAGGGGATATTTATAATACGCGTGAGTATAAGATGACTTTTATAACCAATGAGGAAACAAAAACATCAGTATTGATGGTAAAGGAACTTCCTTTGTTGTTGTTAACAAATACTTATAGTCCATCCGATAAATCAACCGTTTATGCCCGTCGTGTTGATGGTGCATATTTACATCCTAAAGAAGTTGAAGGTGGATATTCGGATGGTTCTCGTAATGAATATTTTAGTAGGACTACGGATAAAATTAGAGCGCAGCGAATTTGTATGGGAACAGGTGATTATCAAAACCCATATGCAGCGACAAGTATTGGTAATTATTTAAAATCTTTCTTGCCGACAAAAGCAGAAATAGATAAAATTATTGAGTTGGAGAAAGCAAATCCGTTGAAAGAAGCAAAATATTGGACGATGGATGGATTGTATGATGTTACGACTAAGCAGATTGTTTCTGGCAATGGTGAAGGATATATTCGTTGTGTGGCAAGACCTCTTTAATTAATAAACATTATGATTATGAAACTATCAAACATATTCCTCTCGACCCTGGCAGTACTCCTATGCTGTACTGCTTGCTCCAAGGATGAAGAATCATTTAAGGGGAAGGATGCGGATGCTTCGTTGAGCATTGCGGTCAAGGCGGCGGGGTCGGCCGTAACGAAAGGGTTTCACCCGAATGATGAGAATGAGTTGGCCGGAGAGGCCAAAGTAAATAACCTTTCGGTGCTCGTTTTCGACGAAAGCGGTGCACAACTGATTGGCTATGGCTGGCAGGCAACCAACTCGGAAGGCGAGGCCTCTATCCTGAACGTGCCTGCTATGACCATGCGGGCGCAGATCGTGATCGTTTCCAATACGCCGGAAAATTCGCTTGCCGGTGTTACGAGCTATTCCGATTTCGAATCCAAGCTGGCACAACTTGCCGACCAGTCTCAGAGCAA
>NZ_MNQY01000007.1:2385-6427 GCF_001915675.1 Parabacteroides sp. merdae-related_45_40
ACAACTATCTGGGATACGCATCGATGGGCAGTGAAAATATCAACGGTATCGCCGAACCAGTCGAAATCACTCGTCTTGCCGCCCGTCTCGACTTGGTCAATGTCAAGACCGATTTTACAAAAACACTTCTGCGCAATCGTACAGTGAGAGTGGAAGAAGTCACGATATTGAACCAGAGCACGGCTTCACGTTTTTTCAGCCGTGATTATTGGGGAGTGGTGATGGCAACCGGACACCTCGGCAACAGCGATGCGACAGCATTGAACTGCGATATCGCCAACGGTTCTCCGATAAACGACACACCTTATGTGCACTACGTGATGGAAAACGATGGCTCTGAAGCCCCGACAGAAATACAGGTCAGAGCAACTTTGCTTGAAACGGACACGTATGAGGCGGAAACAAAAATATTCACCGCCGTAATTAACCGGAACGGTCTGGACAGAGGATATAATCACAACTACGTTAAACGCAACTATGTATATCGCCTGAATGTCACCTTCGGAGATACCAGCTTCGACGGCAACCACGAAAAAGATCCCAATATACCGATTCCGCCACGGCCGACTACCGGAGACCTGGATGTACAAGTCGAAGTGGTCAATTGGGGACAAGTGAGCCAGGATGTTGAAATCTGATGATGGCAACACATAGGGTAAATATTTAAAATAGAACAAATTAAACGTATTATAATTATGAAATTAAGAAATTTATTTTTAGCCTCTTTGGCAGTTTGCACAATGGCATCCTGCTCAAAAGACGATGACGGAATATCCGGCCCGCAGGAGGTAGACGCTTATCTCTCTTTCGCCTCCACAACCGATGTCATGACGAAGGCATCGACCGAAGGTGACGATGATGCCGGCAACGGCAAAGAAGCCAAGATCCAGTCTTTGACGGCTTATGTCTTTGACGAAGCCGGAAAGTATGTGATCAGTAAGCATGTCAGTTTGAATGGTTCCGGTACGGTAGGTGAGGACTATAATGTTACTGGAGAAGGCGAAAATCAGTCCATCACCTCAATCAAGGCTATCCATGTGAAAGTGGCAAAACCGACTACAGAAGGGGGAAATTCTTCTACAACCTTTAAAGTTGTTTTGTTGGCCAATACGGAGCATTATAATGATGTTACCAAGTTAGTGGATTTGGAGGGAAAGACAACGAAAGACATCAGATCATTAAATGCTGTAGGAGTAGGAAAATCTTATTTGCCAATGCACAGTCCAGAGTTGACTGTTGGAGGTTTAAAGCCTTCTTCCGACACGGAACATTTCATAAACTGGTATAATGGTGCTTCTTCTTGTACACCGGAAAAAGTAACAGCAAAGGACGACCATACAGGAAGTATTCCAGCAGCAGGTGCGACTAAAGTAATAATGACTCGCTCCATCGCGCGTGTGCAATTGGTTTCTTTGAAGGCTGACTTCAGCGCATTGGAATCTGATGGTAAAACGATAAGATTTGATGTTACGTCTGTGTTCTTGGCTAATGTCCGTGCTAACGCATCGGTTATGGGCGAAGAAAATACGGGAGCCGGTTTCTACAGAGGAGCCCCTGAATCGTTTGATGAACATCAGTTTTTGATTGCATTGAATAGTACTGTAGATGAAGCATTGGTGGCTACATATTCCGACAGGTCATTGACTACGGCTGGAAACGCTTTGACAGGATGGGATTTTGACAAATATATCAATGCAAATAGCCCGGAAAGCATTATGGGTATTCCATTCACTGCTAATGGTGATGGGTCTTATTCGAAAGAAGAGGGTGGCGCTTACCAGACCCGTTTGATTATTGCCGGCAACTATTATGATGGGAATCAAAGTAAAGGAACAAGATACTTCCATATCCCTTTGAAGTTGGTTGGTGATGCCGGTAATGTTGCAAGCAACAAGTTTTTCAAGGTCTCGGCAACTATCACCGGTGAAGGTAGCCCGAATCCGGATGAAATCTTGGAAAATGCTTGTATCAATTTCAGTATTGAAGTGGCACCGTGGAATGTGGTCGAGCAAACAGAAGATGATACGAATTAATAAAATCATTAATTCACAATAACCAAAGGGGACGTTTCAAAACGCCCCCTTATTTTTTGTCTATTAAAAGAAGCTTATCGTTTCTATCGCAATTAAAGGGTGTGCCTCTCAATTTGCCTTTTGGTATTTTTACCACTTAATCTTGAAAGTTTCGCCTATCGCCTCCTGTCGGCATTCCCTGTACATTTGCACCGTAAGTCAAATGAGAAAATACATAGGATTATGAAAATTAAGAATATATTTTTCGCAGCAATATTGGTTCTTGCCGGTTTTTCCTGCTCCATGGAAGATGATGCTATCATGAATGATGTAGAGAAGGGTATTGAAGAAGCCACGGAAGCTTATACAGTATTGGACTTCGGTGTCGCTTTTAATGAAATGGCTACAAAAGCTTCAACAACTGTTGTTCCCGGTGAAGACAGACCTGCAACAGGTGATGAGAACAATGACGAAAAAAAGATATCTGAAGTATCTGTATTCTTATTGGAAGATGGAAAGGTAATAGGTATTTTAATCCCCCAAAATAGGAATCAGGTAAGTTCTAATAGTGATGGTTCTATCACTTTGAAGGATCTGAAGTTTGTGACGAAGTACAAAACTAATCGTACATTGGATGCCCATGTTGTTATAAATGGTAATCAATTTTTGAAAAATATCAATATTGGAGATGCACAAAGTGCTTTGAATCAACAAATATCCGGATGTCTTTCTGCGGATCAACTAATCAAATATGGTTCTACGCGCATTGTTTTTGGAAAAGATATAACTAATTCTTATTCATCTCCGTCTGTTGCGGAAAATAATCCTACGACCATTCTTGTGAAGGTATCCCATGTGGCTGCACGACTTGACTTCTCTCAGTTTGATGTGACACTTAAAGGTTTTGAAGGGAATCCGACTGTTGTTTTTGATGAAGCTAAATTCGTGAACTTGCAACAAAATGGCAAGATTGTTGAAGGGGATGCGAGTGTCAATGTTAAAGATGGCGCTTTTTTGAACCGTAGTAACCGAATTGGAACGAGATGGACTGACATGGGAACAGCCTATGGCTATGCTAACCAATATAAACAAGATTCTGAAATGAATACAGCCTTGTATGTGAAGTTCACAGTTGACGGCAGAACATTTGAGAAAACATACCCGATCAATCCGGCTGGTATAACGAAGGAAGTCGATCATAACGGTATCAAAGGCGGCTACCTTTACGACATAAAAGTGCGTTGGACGATCACTCCGGACTGGGGAGATTCCACAATCGAATTCTATACGAGAGACTGGGTTCATAATTCCATCCCGGAAATTGTATTGTGATTAAATAGGAGAGTATAAAAATGAAAGTATCGACAGGTAAAATACACACAATTATGAAAACGAAAAATATATTCCTGACAGCTATATCTGCATTGTTCATCTTTGCAGCATGTACTGAAGAAAAAATAATAGACGAGCCGGGCGTTTCCGGCAAAGGCGATCTCGTCATCGAACTATCCCCCTCTTCCGTCATCACAAAAGCTGCTGCAACAAACGAAGGATATGTGTATGCGACAGAGGAAGAATTGAATGTAGAGGATTGCTGGATATTCGTGTTCGGTGAAAATGAAAAATATATTACGTCTCAGTATTTTTCTGGCGATGCTTTATCGGAAACTGAGAATGAATATGTAGATACCCCCGCTCCAAATGGAGGTAGCCAGACGTATAAAAAAGGATATACAATCACTTTAACCGGTTTGGATTATGGTACTTATGACTTTTGGGTCGTAGCCAATCCGACAGAGGCTAATGATGCTTATAAATCTTGTCAATCTCTGGATGCATTGAAGGAGATTATTGAAGGTGGCGATTCATATCAAGTTGCATTTGTAGATAAAGCTAACCAGTTGGTGAAAGTCGGTAACAAATCCGCAACATTTGACGTGACGACAGTCGCTTCTCCAATCCAGATCCCGTTAACACAGTTGGCTGCACGGGTGGAACTGAAAGTGCGGGTGGATATTCCGAGACAATTG
>NZ_MNQY01000008.1:0-4037 GCF_001915675.1 Parabacteroides sp. merdae-related_45_40
TGTCTCCTTCTTTGGAACAAGGAACTCCTTCTTGCCAAGGCGATGCATACCTTCAATGAGCTGCAAGGTATAGGTGACATTGTGCAGGAAAGCATCCCGGCCATTGTATCGACAGCCCGGAAACAGGCTGCGCGGCAAAAGGAAAATACGGTTTCTCCGGGAACCGGTGAGAGAGATACTCCCAAAAAGAAAAGAAGCATTTGGGATATCTTCCGTAGAAAAGAAAACAAATCCGCTTACCTGCAACAGAGGGAAGAGACCGAACGTAAACGGCAGTCATTATCCGCCACCCCTCCAACCGGGACGACAACACGCATGCTCCGCTCCCTGAATGAGAGGGTCACCCTGGAACAGGCCGAAAGGCAGGCCCGGCTACTGGCACAGATGGACAGCCTGTACACCGGCAGTGTGGAGCTGAACGGGAAGATGAACAATATGGTCTCCGAATTTGAGCGGGAGAACAACGAGCGTTTTACCGCACGCTACAAGGCCTTTGTCCTTGAACGTGACAACTCCTACTATATGGTAGTCGGCCTCGCCCTGTCCGTCTCCCTGCTGGCGATCATGCTGTATACCATCATCCACCGGGATCTGAACCGTCGTCTCCGGTACGAAAGGGAGCTTGAACAGTCCGACAGGAGGAATCGGGAACTGCTCCGCTCACGCAAGGAATTGATGGCCTCGGTGGCCCACGACCTGCGCGCCCCGCTGGCGGCCGTCAAAGGCTGCGCGGAGCTGTTGCCCTCGGAAAGCGACGTCAGCCGCAGGACCGGCTATCTGGACAACATCCTGCACTCGTCCGATTACATGCTCGGCCTGGTAAACACGCTGATGGAATACCACCGGATGGATGAAGGCGGGGTCCGTTCCAATGACACGCTCTTCAGCCTGAAAGTCCTGTTCGAGGAAATAGCGGACGGCCATCGGCTTGCCGCCAGGCAGAAGAACCTAATGTTCACCGTATCCTTCTCCGGTCTGGACACCATCGTCTGCTGTGACGGCTCGCATATCCGGCAAATAGCCGACAACCTGCTGTCCAACGCCCTGAAGTTTACGCCCCACGGGGAGGTGCGCCTTGAGGCGGAATACCTGTATGGGGAACTTTGCATCTCTGTCCGGGATACCGGCGTGGGAATAAGTGCAGAAGAGAAAGAACGGATATTCGGGGCGTTCGAAAGGCTGGACAACGCGCGTGGCATTCCAGGGTTCGGACTGGGGCTGGCGATCACGGCCCGGCTCGTGTCTGAAATGCGGGGCCGTGTGGAGGTAAAGAGCGTCCCCGGTGAAGGCAGCCGCTTCTCCGTTTTCCTTCCCGTGCCATCGGCCGGACAGTCCGCCCCTCTGGAAGAGAAGGTGTTTCCGGCCTGTGAACCGCCCGGCGGCATCCGTGTGCTGGTCATGGATGACGACCGCATCCAGCTGGAGATCACCCGGGAGATGCTCTCTCGCAGCCGGATTCACTGTGACTGCTGCACGGATGTCCGGGAACTGATGGACTGCCTGAAAAGGCAGGAGTATGATCTTCTGCTGACCGACATACAAATGCCCGGTGCGGACGGCTTCTCGGTCCTTGAATTGCTGAGGGACTCGAACATCCCCCGGGCGAGGGAGATTCCGGCCATAGCCGTCACGGCACATTCCGGTAGGGAAGAGGAATATCTCTCCGCAGGTTTCGCCGGATGTATCCATAAGCCTTTCTCTGCAGAAAGGCTGGTAACCGCCATCATGGGGGCATAAAAGGGAATGGGAAAGAGTGGAGGCCGGACTTCTCCCTCCTGCTTGCCGGAGAGGACAACCGGCAGGAAATGCTGGGGCTGTTTGTCAGTGAGAGCCGCAAGGACATTGACAGGCTGTCAGCCGCCGTGAAAGAAAAGGACAGCCGGGAAATCATTTCCATCCTCCACAGGAACCTGCCGTTGTGGGAGACGGTACGTCTGGACTATCCGGTGGCGGTTCTGAGAGTGCTGGTCAAATCCGACGCGGGCCAATGGGAGGATGAGGAATATGTGAAAATAGAAAAAATAATCGGTGCCGTCAGGGAACTGATATCCTATGCGGAACTGATGCGGAAAGAGAGACAGGAATGAAAACGATACTTATTTTGGAAGATGACGTGATTTTTAGCCGCAGCATCGGCAACTGGCTGAAGAAGAAGGGGATGGCGACCGAACATGCTACGACGCTGTCAGCTGCCCGCAAGGCCCTTTCCGCAAGGGAATTCGACCTTGTCCTTGCAGATCTCCGCCTGCCGGACGGGAACAGCACCTCCCTGCTGGAATGGATGAACGAGAGGTTCTACGCCACCCCGTTCCTTATCATGACCAACTACGGGCAGGTGGAGAACGCGGTGGAAGCCATGCAGCTGGGGGCGGCCAACTACCTGTGCAAGCCCGTCCAGCCGGACAAGTTGCTGGAAGCTATCGGAAAGATATTCAGCCGTTCTCGGAATGACGGGAGTGAGTTCTACCGCGGGGAGAGTGCCAAAGAGCGGGAAATGTACCGGTTAGTGGGGCTGGTGGCACGTTCCGACATTTCCGTGCTCATTCGAGGAGCCTCCGGTACGGGAAAGGAGCATATCGCCCGCGAACTGCATGAACAAAGCCACCGTAGGAACAAGCCTTTTGTCCCGGTGGACTGCGGAACCATTACCGGCGATCTTGCCAAATCTGAATTTTTTGGGCACCGCAAGGGGACGTTCACCGGAGCCTACGGTGACAGGTGCGGACTGTTCCAGACGGCTGATAGGGGTACGCTGTTCTTGGATGAGATCGGCAACCTTTCCCCCGAGACACAGATACTCCTGTTGCGTGCCCTACAGGAAAGACGCTACAAGCCCGTCGGCTCTACCCGGGAATACGCCTTTGATGTCCGTCTGGTAGCCGCCACGAATGAAAACCTGGAGAGGGCGATATCCGAAGGGCGTTTCCGGGAGGACCTGTTCCATCGCCTGAACGAGTTCACCATCAATGTCCCCCCTCTCTCGGAATGCGGGGAGGACATACTTCCGTTAGCGGAGTTCTTTATGAGGCATTTTTCTGAAAAGCACCGTAAGCCCATACGCGGTTTCAACAGTCTGGCTGCGGTTTCATTACAAAAATATCCCTGGCCCGGCAACATACGCGAACTGAAAAACTGCATCCAACGTGCTGTCCTGCTCTCTGCAGACGGATGGATCTCACTGGAGGGGCTGAATCTGGACCTCACTGTTGGACGGGAGGAAACCGCTTCTCTCTCAGAAGAGGAGAAAGAAAAACGGCTGCTTCTCAAGACCCTTGAAGAGGCAGAGGGCAACCGTGCCCGTACGGCCAGGATGCTCGGTATCAGCCGGACCTCCTTGTACGAGAAATTAAAAAAATACCGGATTATATGAGCGGGCCAGCATTCTTCCAAAAGGAGGAAGTGAAATCAGATACTCTCTTTAAGGTTGATTGTAAGTCAATTAAAAATAGAAAATGATTGTTTTTTTAGACAATAAAGTGTATATTTGCATTGAAAGAATCGTTCTTTGACTGGTGCAAAGGAAAACAGAATATTGTAATTTGCTCGTTTCTAAATCGTTACCTACTTAGTGATAAGTAGAGTATAACTGTTTAATATTCAACTATATAGAGAATGTACAATGTTTTGCAACGTGCGTGGTCAGGTTTTTCTTTATGCCGCAGAAATCGGCGATTTCCTTGAGGTAGCTGTTCATTTTCTGGTTGCACATGACAGGCAGGCAGCATCCTTTCTTTATGCAGACCGGATGTTCCCTGTATTTCTCTAATATGGCCAGTGGAACGGGCAGCAGCGGGATGTTGCTGATGGAAGACGCTTTTCTGCGGTGTTCCAACTTGACCCTTCCCTTCCTTATCCACCAGTCCCCGAGATTGTCCTGTACCAGGTTTTCACCACTCAGAGTGGCGACATCGGAGAACGCCAGACCGGTGAAGCACGCGAAGACAAAGACATCCCTGACCAGTTCAAGCCGTGGAATGGTGAATTTCTTTTTCATTACGGTCTGCAACTCGTCATAGGTCAGGAATACCGGATCGGTC
>NZ_MNQY01000009.1:0-3939 GCF_001915675.1 Parabacteroides sp. merdae-related_45_40
TCCGTCAACTTCGCCCAGACTTTGCCATCATCCGTCGCCCAAGCCGTATTCGTCAGTTTATTGTCCTTATCTCTTCCGGCAACCACTAACAAGCGGGCACGGAACATCGAATTATAAGAAAGATTACCGAAACCGGTCAAAGGGAAGCCTTCGTTCAGAAGAGTTCCTTCGTTCCATTCCTTCGCTTCATTCATATACCCGTAAACCAACGTGCCATTCTTGTCGATAACCGCACTAAGGGCTGACGGCTGCTTTCCGGCTGCCGTAAAATCATCGTCCACATCAATAGCACCCAAAATAGCTTTTATCACCGGTGCATTTTCGACTAGCGACCAAGTCTGGCCATCGGCTGAACTATAAAGGAAACCTTTCGTCGTAACAGCATAAAACGCATCTTCATAAGCAGTAATCTGTGACAAACGGACTTCTCCGGCAGGAAGCCCCGATACAGACAGTTCCGTCCAATTCTTTCCATCCGTAACGGCCGAACGGTACAACCGGTAGCCTTCGTTTACGTTTACAGGCTGCGTATACATATAATAAGACTCGCCACTTCCTTCACCGAAAACAACTACCTTTTCTTCCTTGACAGCACCGTCCGTAATACCTTCCTTGTAAACACCCCAGACCATCGAGTCGGGAACAACCTGGTGAATATTGACTTGCGCAATGTATGTTTTTGTGGTTTTGCCGTCCCACAATGTGTTCACGAACTTAACTGGTTTGGAGAAATCCAACGAGTCTTCCAGGTTCCAATAGCTTAACGTATCACTGATAGCTTCCTGCATGACCTGACAAGTATACACCGTAGAAGCCAGCTTAACCGTACAAATCACTTTTTCATCCAGCTTTGTTCCATAAGGCATTGAATCAATATTAAATATTTTCCCATCCACCTGATCAATCGTGAAAACGACATCTTTCAAACCTGGGATAGAATCATTCGACAAAGAAAAAGATAGAATCTGACAATCTTTACTCCACTCATATTGCGTATCATCCGAACCCAAACAAGACGACAATAACAGAGCACAACATCCGGCTATAAACAGTACTATTCTATTTTTCATCAAAAAATAAGTTTGTTGCATATAAAGGCACAAAAGTAGAAACATTTTTTGCTTTATACCCCATATAGGAGAATATTTATAATATTTTAGTGTCGTTACGAATTATAAGTTCATTTTAAGCCTTTTGTTTCCAGGTTTCCAAAAGATGTCCGTGCCTCTGTTCCGTACCGGTCAACACGCCAGGAACAGCAGGTGCTTTCACACCCGCACCCAAAACGACCGGAGCCGTCTCAACCCAGGCCTCGTCCCACAGGCCGGCATCAAGGAAGCTTTCCAGCAGTTCCGCACCTCCTTCGACCATCAACGAATTCAAATTCTGCCCATACAAATATTGCAAGACTTGCGACAGGACCTCCTGCCCGAAATCAATCTGCACATACTCGACATTCGGTCGGCTTTCGACTTCGACAGCTGTAAATACGAGCGTAGGCACCGCGCCATCCAGCAGATGCGAACCGACCGGCAACTTCAACGTCCGGTCGAGCACCACCCGGACCGGAGAACGGCCAGCCCAATGCCGCACAGTCAGCGACGGATTGTCTAACAACGCCGTACGTGTCCCGACCATAATAGCCGCCACTTCGGAACGAAGCCGATGAACCCTTCGGAGAGTCTCGGCAGAAGACAAAAGCACCGAAGGCACAGAAGCATCTTCCCTCCGGATATCCATAAACCCATCTGCGCTCTGGGCCCATTTCAGATAGACATAAGGACGTTTCCGTATCTGGAAAGTCATAAAAGCAGGATTCAAGGCACGGGCCTCTTCTTCCAGCACACCCGTCACGACTTCGATACCCGCCTCGCGCAACATGCGTACTCCTCGTCCCGACACTTCTGGAAACGGGTCCAAAGTGCCGACCACGACGCGCGGGATACCTTTCCTTATAATCAACTCCGCACAAGGAGGTGTCTTTCCGTAGTGGGAACAGGGTTCGAGACTTACATAGATAGTAGAATCCCGCAAAAGCGCTTCATCCCAGACGGAAGCCACCGCATTCACTTCGGCATGCGCTTCGCCACATTTGCGATGAAACCCTTCCCCTATGATCTTCCCTTTATGCACAATCACCGCACCGACCATCGGATTCGGAGCCGTATTGCCTTCTCCGCCCCGTGCAAGCTCGATGCAGCGGGCCATATATTTCTCTTCGACAACCATCTTCTTTTGTTCTTTATTCAACAAAAGTACTACTTTTTCTTGGAATACAGAAGAACGAGGAAGATGATTTGAGATACAGACAATTAAAGGATTTTTGATTGGCGTGTAAACGCCACGAAAAACCATGAAAACGTCAATTGAAGCCTGAGTCACGTTACCTATTCGTGACCAACGGAAATCAGGCTCTTTATGGCACAATATTAAGCAATAAGTGGCTGAGATGGTGGAAGCCGGGATGAAGTCCAAAAAGTCATACGAAAAAATGCTGATGGACGGAAAGCTGAAGAACGCCAAGCAGGAACTCTACTGGGATATGTTCCTGTTCTGCATCTTCACGGGATTGAGCTTTTCAGATATGCGCAATCTGAAAGAGGAAAATATCGTGACTTACTTCGATGACCACCAATGGATAAAAATCAACCGACAAAAGACCAGCGACTACTATATTGCAATCCAACGAAGTACCGATTGAAACCGTTAGCTCTATCCTTGGTCATAAGAACATTTCCACGACTCAAATTTATGCGAAAATCACCAAGGAAAAGCGGTTGGGAAATATTGAAAAAGTGTGAACCGTGCCGTGAAACGGATGTTTGAATCAAGAAAAGAAAGCCGTCATCAGAATTTATCTTTACGAATAACGACTGATGGCGGATTTCTTATTTTTACTTTCCGTGATTGATATGAGAATTAAGCCGTTCTCTCATTTCACTGATTTTACCATTCGCTCGATGCATCGTTTCTTTTGCTCCATATTAGGGTGAACATATAGGTCAAGCGTTGTGGATATGTTGGCATGACCGAGTAATACGCTGACGGTCTTGTAATCACAGCCCGATTCTATGCAACGGGTGGCGAAAGAGTGGCGCAGTCCGTGAAATTTCAAGTCGGGCATATTGAGTGAAGCCATGAAACGCTTGTAGAACGAACGATATGTGCGCGGTTCGGTGGGCTTCGTATCGTTTGTTACCACATAGAAAGCAGGATTTACGACTTTCAGCAACGGCTTTATCAGTGACAAGGCTTCTCGACTAAGGGGAATTTCACGGCACGAGTTTGCCGTCTTCGGTGTGTTGATAACTATTTCGGTGTGCTTCTCATCGGGAGTAATAACATAGATTCGCTCAATGGTGCGTTGAACGGTCAAAGAACCTTTCTCAAGGCAAATGTCGCTCCACCGCAAAGCGCAGATTTCACCGATGCGCAAGCCCGTAGTTAAGCAAAGGTAGATGCCTAAACTTTGGAAGTTGAAGTTGGCACGGATATGCGCCAAGATTTTCTTGTGATCGGTAATAGACAGCACTTCCAACGGTTTCGTAGCCGATGATGTGGGGTACTTTATATCCCATTCGGCATGGAGAAGCCACGACTGCTTCACCCCGTACTTCATCACCATTTTAAGGACTATGAGAATATCCTTTATGGTCTTGACACTGATACCGTTTGCCAACTTCTGCAACACGAACTGCTGCACATCAGTTTCGGGTAATTCACACGATTCTCCAAATGCCGGAACAATATGGTTCTGCACGGTGAGTGCATAAGCGGCAAAGGTGGAATCTTTCACAAATGGTCGCTTGTATTCGAGCCATGCGACCGCAATCTCTTTAATTGTTTTCAGATTCATAATGATATGGTATATAATTCGGAGCAACAACGCTCTCTAATTATATACTCATAGCCAAATGAGTACTTTAAGTTCCACCTTTG
>NZ_MNQY01000010.1:0-3936 GCF_001915675.1 Parabacteroides sp. merdae-related_45_40
TGGTAAAGGTGGAGAGGCACCAGCTGCCTATCAAAAAGCAATTGCTTATGGTAATGATGTGATTGATGGCTCTGTCTATAGTTTGATGACGGAACGTTTCGGTTCCAGAGCAGACGAAGACCCGGTTTATTATTATGCAACAGAGGAAAGCATGCAGACTCCGGAACACCTCTATTCTGCAGCTGGCTATCCGGTAGAAGGAAATCTTTATTGGGATTTGTTCCAAGAAGGTAACCAGAACTATCAGGAGGGTAACAAAGAGGCTATTTGGGTCGCCCAGATCGACTATGATGCCTATAAAGCGGAGGATGGAGAATCAAAATTACAGTATTCCCGTTCTTTTGGTCCGGTTTATAGAGATCCTATGTCCGCTCATTTGAATTCGGCGATGGAAGATGTCGGAGGTCGTGGTATTGTACAAGTAACTCCGACAAAATATACGAGAGACCTTGTTTATGAAGGAAAATGGGGGATAGACCTGCGTAATTCGGAAGCAGTTCTTAGACGTACTTTGTTAGGAAATGTCCCTTCTTCTCCTTATTATGGTAAACCGGTTCCTTGGAGTGTTATTTATAAAGACGGAGAAGGTAAAGATGCTGTTGACGGTTCTTGGACACAATGTTTTCCGATCTCCTGTAAGATTTCGACTGATAAATACAGAGGTCTGGATGCAGGGGAAAACAGAAGCAACCTGTTCCGTGATGAATATTTGATCCGTTTACCGGAAACTATCCTATTGCGTGCAGAAGCCAAGATGCGCTCTGGAGATAATGCAGGTGCGGCGGATGATATTAATTTGTTGCGTAAGCGTGCACAGTGCGAATATCTTGTACAGGCTTCGGAGGTGAATGTAGACTTGATACTGGATGAACGTGCCCGTGAACTGGTGTATGAAGAATGTCGTTGGAATACCCTTTTGCGTATGGGGGGAACCGTTGCGGTAGACAGGATTAAGAAATACGCTTACTGGGATGATCCGAGAACGACATTGACAAAAAAATTCAATTTATGGCCGATTCCCCAAGTTGTTATCGATACGAATAAGGATGTCGTAATGGAACAAAATCCCGGCTGGAATTAATAGATTGGCATAGTGATTTTTACTAAGACCCGCTAACGTTTTATGAATTGGAGTATGAATAAAATTTTAGCGGGTTTGATTATTAAGATAGATAATAGATGTGAGTGATGAGTTGGAAAACAATATGTTGGGAAGCGATATTACTTGGCTTTCTCTTTAGTTGTACGGGGTCGGATAAGGATCCTATGGATAGAAAATACCAAATTGACTATGACTATCTGAAAAGCAATTTTCAGCAACCGGATAGAACCTATGGTGTGAATTGCTGGTGGTGGTGGTTGAATGGAAACGTGACAAAAGAAGCTATCACGAAAGATTTGGAAGCGATGAAATCCCGGAATTTCCAGGGAGCGATGATCTTTGATGCCGGTGGACATAATCAGCGGGGGAATAAGGATATCCTTGCCGGACCGCTTTTCGGAAGTGAGGAATGGACAGAGCTTTTTGTTTTTGCATTGGATGAGGCCAAGCGTTTAGGATTGGAGATCGGTTTCAATATCCAGAGTGGATGGAACCTAGGGGGACCGTGTGTCACTCCGCAGTATGCAGCCAAGCAACTGACTTATTCCGAACGAAAGGTGACAGGAGGAAAAACGCTTCGTCTGCAATTGGCTGAACCTGATATTTATAAAGGGTTTTACAAGGATATTGTCGTTCTTGCTTTCCCATCGAATAAAGAAAACAAAACGAATGAACCGGTCAGTAATCTGGATCTGAAGTTAGGTTTTCATGAACTGGGAGGCTCTGCTCCCGACTGCCGTTTTTTATTGGAGAATAATGCGCGTGGCAGAGAAAAGAAAACGGATAAAACGATATATCTTATTGATATAGCTCGGATAGTTGACCTTACAACGCAGATGGATGAAAAAGGCTTGCTCAGTTGGGACGCTCCTGAAGGCGACTGGAATATTATGCGTATTGGTTATACTTGTACTCGATCGGAAGTTTCTACCTCTAGCAGGGATTGGCAAGGCAATGTCCTGGATTATATGGATCGGAACGCATTTGATTATTATTGGAATACGATCGTTGAACCTATCCTCCAGGCGGCAGGTGAAAAGCATGTGGGATCGACATTGAAATTTATGGAGACGGACAGTTGGGAGTGTGGAGGAATGAACTGGACGGATGCTTTTGCCAATGAGTTTCGTTCATATTGCGGATACGATTTGAAACTATATTTGCCCCTTATTGCCGGGCATGTCGTGGATAATATCGACACTTCTAATGCTTTTCTGGCTGACTTCCGCAAGACGATAGCTCATCTGGTCGCCACGAATCATTATGCCCGCTTTGCCGAACATGCCCACCGGCACAACATGGGGATCCAACCGGAGTCGGCAGGACCTCATGCCGGACCGTTGGACGGTATGAAGAATTATGGCTTCAGTGATATTGTGATGAGCGAGTTCTGGTCGCCATCCCCGCACCGTCCGCGGCCGCAGGATCGTTTCTTTATTAAGCAGGCCTCTTCCGCCGCCCATATTTATGGAAAGAAGATTGTGGGAGCCGAATCTTTCACGACGATCGGTCCGCATTGGAACGATGAACTGTGGCATGACCAGAAATCGGCATTCGACCATGAAATATGTGCCGGTCTGAACCGGGTGTATTTCCATACCTTTACTTGTTCCCCTGTGGAACAGGGAATACCGGGACAGGAATATTTTGCCGGTACACATGTGAACCCGCGTGTTACTTGGTGGAGTAAATCGGCTCCTTTCATCGATTACATGCATCGTGTACAGATGTTGGCGCAGGAAGGAACGTTCGTTGCCGATATCCTTTATTATTATGGCGATCACGTCCCGAATGTCTATCCGTTTAAACATTCGGATATGCCCGGTGCGATGTTTGGTTTTGATTACGATGTGACGGATGAAAACATTTTGATGAAATTAGGTGTCAAAGATGGCGACATTGTAGTTCCGGGTGGCAGGAAATATAAAGTGTTGGTTTTACCGGATCACCGGATCTTGTCGTTACCAGTATTGAAGAAGTTGGAAATGTTGGTAAAAGAAGGTGCTTCTGTTCTCGGTCCGAAACCACAGAAAGCCGTATCGCTGTTCGGAGGAGAGAAAGGTGCTGCTGAGTTCAAAAAATTGGTGGACCTGCTTTGGGGAACGACAATCGGGACAACCGGACAGAATCAATATGGCAAGGGGTTTGTCTCTTGGGGGATAACTGCCAAGGAATACCTTCTTTCCCGGAATCAACCGGTTGATTTCGCTGTCGAAGGAAACGATAGTAAGACGGATTTTGATTACATCCATTATGTGATCGATGATGCTCATGTTTATTTTGTCAGTAACCAGACAGCGGAACGGCAAAAGATCGACGCATGTTTCCGCGTATCGGGATTACAGCCGGAGTTATGGAATGCCCTTACCGGAGAGATACGTGAGGCCGGGGCTTTCACCCAGAAAGATGAAAAGACGGTCGTCCCTTTAACACTGGAACCTTACGGTTCTATGTTCGTGGTGTTCCATAAGAAGATTGATCGGAACAAGCAAGGAGCGAAAGCCGGCAATGATCCTGATTATGAGATTTTGCAAACGTTGGATGGCGCCTGGACTGTCAATTTCGATCCGGAATGGGGAGGTCCGTCGTCTGTTGTCTTCCCGGAATTAATAGACTGGACGAGGCATTCGGATAAGAGAATCAAATATTATTCGGGAACAGCAGTCTATAATAAGAAATTTACTGTTAATTTTGAAAAGAATCCCGCAAACCGGTATTACCTGCAACTCGAAAATGTAAAGGATGTCGGGATTGCCTCTGTCTGTATTAACGGGAAAGACAAGGGAATTGTCTGGACAAAGCCTTTCCGTGTGGATATAACAGACGGTTTGAAG
>NZ_MNQY01000011.1:0-3797 GCF_001915675.1 Parabacteroides sp. merdae-related_45_40
ATAATCCCGGTGAATCGGCTGAGACAATATACGGCTCAACGTCCCTTTATTTTGTTCCGAATTAATGGCATCGAACCCTAATGAAATTCCTAACAATGGTCCTAAAAAACTGATAAACACAGCAAAAGAAGGCAACGTCCCGTCCGAAACCGTAAACAGTTTCAGAAAAAGGAACGCTCCATCAGGATCATTCGGCTTTATCGCTTCACGGATATTTGTCAGAGCCGTATACAACGAACCCATACATGTCAGTGCAATGATAGCGATCAGGATAATAAAACGCCAGCTTCTCACATAATCGGAGATTTCTTTATTGACAATAACCCAAAAAGGATGATTCGTATTACTCATGGCCGCGTCCTCCCCCGAAATATTGATTATAGATATGGTCAAGCCCATGCTCAGTCTTATGCAAATATGTCAGTTCGACCTCCGCCAGCAACTTTCCCCCTCCAAACAATCCTACCCGGTCGCAAACTTGTTGGACCTGGTTCAGATGATGGGAAGAAAACAGGACGGTCAATCCCTCTTCCCGGCTCAACTGCCGGATCAGATCCATAAATTCCTGCACACCGGCCGGATCTATCCCGGAAGTCGGTTCATCCAGAATAATTACTTCAGGGCTTTTTATCAGCACATCGGCCAATCCAAGACGTTGACGCATCCCTTTGGAATATTTACCGGCCTTTTTATCCGCTTCCTTCACCAATCCTATCCGATCAAGCAACCGCTCTGCTTTCTCACGCGCTTCTTTCCTCCGGATACCATTAAGGGCGGCTGTATAAACAAGGTTCTCGATTCCTGTCATATCTTCGTAGAAACCCACATCCTCCGGCAGATATCCTACTTTGCGCTTCACTTCTATCGGATGAGTGGTGGAGTCGATATCACATACCTTTACGGAACCAGTTGTCGGTTCGGTCAGGCCCAGCATCATCAGTATGGTCGTCGATTTCCCTGCCCCGTTCGGCCCCAGCAACCCGAATATCTCACCTTTGCGAATCTGCAAGTTCAAGTCGTTCACGGCAGTAAAGTCTCCATACTTTTTCGTCAAACCGGTAAGTTCGATCACATACTGGCACATGACTTACCTCCTTCCATATTTACGGAACAGATAATACACACCGCCCAACACGAGCATAATAATCAAAATTCCCAACCAACCGTAAACCATAGGAGTATGAACGGATATGCGAAACTCCGCAGTCGTATTGACTTCAGGCGTCTTGGCCGTCATCTTCGTCACATAATCGCCCGGAAGGGCCTTTCCGGATGCTTTTATCGTCGCAGTAACATTCGTCGTGCCACCGGCCGTCAGTTTCTCTATTTTAGAAGGTTCAAAGGTGACTTCCCAGTCAACCGGCTTAGAGGCTGTCAACTGGACATCTTTCAGTTCGGCAGACCCATTGTTGAGTACGAGCAGATCAATGCGTTTCATATCTCCTGCCGTAATCTCCGCGCTCAACAATCCCCTCGGAGTCGTCAGCTCGATATCATAGGAACCAGTGACAACCACCTCCAACTCGATATCGGCAGAGGTCGAACTAGTTGTCGCACGGACCGGAATCTTATAAGTGCCCGCCTGCACATTAGCCGCCGGATTAATATCGATACTGATATTTTCCGTCGCATTGGCTTCCACTTGTGCAGAAGTGGCTTGCTTGCCCGCAACCCGGAAAGTGACATTCCATCCTCTCGGAACGTCTGCCATCAATGCATATAGCTGCTGGTCTGCTGTCTGATTTTTCAACGTCGTGTTAAAATTGAAGGTTGATTTCGAATTGCCTTGCATATTGGGTTGCTTTGTCACAAATTCAGTTTGATAAGTTCCCTGTTCGGATACAGTCACAGTCAACGGCAATTCCGCCACGCCAGGGGCAGTCAGCGTAAAATGGTACGTTCCTTTATTTACTTTAAACGGGACATCCACCTTGAAAGAGAAATTCTTCTTTTCACCCGGCAGAACGGATATCTGATCGACTGTCCAACCTCCGGCTTTCATCTCATACTTCCAACCTCGCGGCATTCCTAAGACGGAAATAGAGGCATTCTTCACTTCGTCACAATTATTAATGACGTCAACACTGTAATTGATAGACTCTCCCGGCGGAACCGCAATCTTAGTGTAGGGAGTATACAACATCACACATTCATCAGCGCCATATGCGCGTGTACTCATCGGAAATAATACAAGTACGAGTACAAGTAATAGATTAAGATGATTCGTTCGCATTACTATAAAAAATTTTAGTACAAAATTGTTTATCAATAGCTGGCGACAAATATAGAAGTCTTCTTTATTACTGTCTATTAAAAGTATTAAAAAAAAATTACACCCCCTGCTCCCCACTTCCCCATATGTTTTGACCGAAGCGTAAGGAAGTTTTACATTCAAGCCAATAATTATAGAATATGAAACAACGAAATAAAATATTTTTATGTAAGTTTGCGTCCGCTAAGCGTGATATTTTAATATAGAACTTAAATATAAGAGTTATGCAATCAATTGACAATTTCAATTTTGCCGGCAAAAAGGCATTTGTAAGAGTTGACTTCAACGTTCCTCTGGACGAAAACTTCAACATCACAGACGACACTCGTATCCGTGCCGCCCTTCCTACTTTAAAAAAGATTTTGGCAGACGGCGGCAGTGTAATTATCGGTTCTCACCTAGGACGTCCGAAAGGCGTTACTGACAAATATTCACTGAAACACATCCTGAAACACGTTTCCGAACTGTTGGGTGTTGATGTTCAGTTTGCTAACGATTGTATCGGCGAAGAAGCCGGCGCCAAGGCTGCCGCCCTGCAACCGGGCGAAGCATTGTTGCTTGAAAACCTTCGTTTCTATGCAGAAGAAGAAGGCAAGCCGAGAGGTTTGGCTGAAGATGCTACAGACGAAGAAAAGAAAGCAGCCAAGAAAGCCGTTAAGGAAAGCCAGAAAGAATTTACAAAGAGATTGGCATCTTATGCCGACTGCTATGTAAATGATGCATTCGGTACAGCTCATCGCGCTCACGCTTCTACGGCATTGATCGCCGATTACTTCGACACTGACCACAAGATGTTCGGCTACCTGATGGAAAAAGAAGTAAAAGCTGTTGAAAAGGTATTGAACGACATCACTCGTCCGTTTACTGCAATCATGGGTGGTTCCAAAGTTTCTTCCAAGATCGAAATCATCGAGAACCTGTTAAACAAGGTAGACAACCTGATCATCACCGGCGGTATGACTTACACTTTCACGAAGGCTATGGGTGGCAAGATCGGTAAATCAATCTGCGAAGATGATAAGCTGGACCTGGCGCTCGATCTTATGAAGAAAGCAAAAGAAAAAGGTGTAAACTTGGTATTGGCCATCGACGCTAAGATCGCTGACGATTTCAGCAACGATGCCAAGACTGCTTATGCTGACGTAAACGAAATTCCCGACGGATGGGAAGGCCTTGATATCGGTCCGAAGACAATCGCTCTTTATGCCGAGGTTATCAAGAACTCCAAGACGATCCTGTGGAACGGTCCTACCGGCGTATTCGAATTCGAAAACTTTACAGACGGTTCCCGTGCAGTTGGCGAAGCTATCGTTGAAGCAACCAAGAACGGTGCATTCTCATTAGTAGGTGGCGGCGACTCTGTAGCTTGTGTCAACAAGTTCGGCCTGGCAAGCGGCGTTTCTTACGTTTCTACAGGTGGTGGCGCTCTGCTGGAAGCCATCGAAGGCAAAGTTCTTCCGGGCATCGCTGCCGTTAAGGGCGAAGCTTACAAATAAGAATAATCCTTATCCATAAATAAAAGGCT
>NZ_MNQY01000035.1:0-45432 GCF_001915675.1 Parabacteroides sp. merdae-related_45_40
TTTATCCGCGAAGTGCTTCAAAAACACAACTGTTCTTTTTCTCTTAGGACGTATGCGGACGGATTGACGAGGTTTAGAATTTTGTTCGAGTAGTATCGGACTTACAGGCTTGACCGGACGGAATGATAATAAGTAACTGTAATAAAATATAGATAAACCTACATTTATGATTGAAAATATGACTACTGAACTGACTATGCTCGGAACAGGTAATGCTACCGTTACAAAATGTTATAACACCTGTTTCACGATTAAGACCGGAAAGAACATCTTACTGGTCGACGCCGGAGGTGGCAACGGTATATTGGGACAGTTGGAGAAAGCGGGAATCGCGATAAGCGAGATACATGATATGTTTGTGACACATGCTCATACCGACCATATATTGGGGGCTGTCTGGATGGTCCGTATCGTTATGCAGAAAATGCTGTCCGGACAATATACGGGCACTTTCCGGGTGTATGGACATGATAAGGTGTTGGAAGTGCTGGATTGGATCTGCCGGAAATTGCTGCCGGCAAAGATCGTCGCATTGATCGGGAGCGCAGTCGAGTTTCGTGAGGTGAAGGATGGAGAGACCTTTGAAGCCGGAGGTTTATGCCTGCAATGTTTCGATATCGCATCCACCAAAGAAAAACAGTTCGGATTTCGAACGCAGCTGCCGGACGGACAGTCGTTTGTCTGTCTGGGAGACGAACCTTATAATGTGATAAACCGCTCTTATGTGGAAAATGCGGACTGGCTTTTATGCGAAGCCTTTTGCTTGTATGAGGATCGGGAAGTTTTCCAACCTTATAAGAAGCACCACAGTACGGCATTGGACGCCGGGAGATTGGCTGCGGAATTGGGAGTGAAGAATTTGGTCTTATATCACACCGAAGACCGTAACTTGGATACCCGCAAGCAATCTTATATGCGTGAAGCTGCACAAGCATTCTCCGGAACCGTTTATGTACCGGACGATTTGGAAAGGATTAACATTTGAATAAACACCGGTCGATAGTTGTTCCGAGTGTGGCTGATATTATGCCGGATCTCTGTCGTACGGATTTATATGATTCGCTTTTTGTATAAATAAAAAAAGAGGACCGAAGTCCTCTTTTTAATTATTGCGTTATATTTTATTTTGCAGCAGCATTGATAGCATCCAGAATCTTTTTGGAATTAGCATCGGCTGCGTTCAAAGCGACTGCCTGTTCCAGATAACCTTTTGCTTTTGCCATTTGAGCATCTGCTTTTTTCTTTTCAGCAGCGTATTTGTCTGGATCGGATGTTGCGATCGGGTTGGCATCGGCCAGAATTTTTGCACCTGCATTGTAGAACATAACGCCAAGGCTGTACAGAGCATTGCCTTTATATTTGGCGTTACTTACAACTAATACGTCTTTGAACAGTTCTTCTGCTTCTTCTGTCTTACCTGCTTTCTGGGCTGCTTGTCCTTTCTTCATGCAATAAGCATACAGAAGTTTTTCGAGGTTTGCGTTTTGGGCATTTGCTTTCAGACCTGCTTCAACAGTTGCTGTAAAATCAGCAGCTTTGTCCTGACTACGCAAAGACATCGCTTTGCCTACATAGGCGTCGTCCGCTTTATAGCCCTTTTGAATGGCCATGTCGTAGAACTTGATGGCATCGTCATACTTTTTGGCATTGTAAGCTGCAAATGCACAGTTAAAGATACGGCTTTCATCTTCATAGTTTGTAAGTTTCAAGTATTCGCTGTACTTTGCTACAACTTCGGGATAGTTTTTTGCAGTCATGGCTGCGTCTCCTTCTTCACGCAGTTTGTCTGCGTTCGCATCTTGTGCGAATAAATTGCCTACACTCAGGCAAAAAGCCAGTAATAAGATAATTTTCTTCATGGTGATTAAATGTAATATTTAAATTAGTTCGACTAAGGTAGTAAGTGTAATGTAAGAGACAAAAGGATTTTATGTTTTTTTAGATTTATAAAGAAAACAAAGGCGACCTTCAGAGCCGCCTTTGTTTTGATCTTACAGGATAGGATTATAAACCTTGCCCGTGGCAATTCTTATATTTCTTACCGCTTCCGCAAGGACAGGGGTCGTTGCGACCTACGCGTTTTTCGGCGCGAACTGGTTCCTGGCGCGGTTGTTGCTGGGCACGTTCTTCCGGATTGTTGTTACCGGAGATATCGGTCTTCTCAGTACGATATTTGCTCATGTCCTGGTGGCGCTCGGCTTCAGCTCTTTGGATAGCGATACGCTGACGGGCAGCCTCTTCCATAGCTGCTTGACGGGCAGCCATAGCCTGCTTTTCTTCTTCGGTCGGTTCTTCGCGAACAGGGATCTGCCCGCGCATCAGGACGGCAGCAGTCTTACGGTTCATCATATCCACCATGTTCTTGAACAGGTTGTAAGACTCTAACTTGTAGATCAACAGGGGATCTTTATTTTCGTAACTGGCGTTTTGTACCGAGTGACGCAGTTCGTCCATTTCACGCAAATGTTCTTTCCAAGCTTCATCGATAGTATGCAGGACGATCGATTTTTGGAATGCTTTCGTGATAGCTTTGCTTTCTGTTTCGTAAGCTTCTTTCAAGTTGCAGGAAACATTATACATACGTTTACCGTCCGTAATAGGGATCATGATGTTTTCATACATCGCACCCTGATGTTCGTAAACTTGTTTGATCACCGGATTGGCAACCTGAGTCATACGTTCCATGCGGCGTTTGAACAGCTGCAACGCTTCATCGAACAGTTTATCGGCCAGCTTGTCGGCTTTGCCGTTCTTGAATTCTTCTTCCGTGAACGGACATTCCATTGCGAAAGTCTTGAACAGTTCCAGCTTGAAACCTTCGTAGTCACCATCGGCATGCTGGTCGACGATTGCAACGGATGTATCATAAATTGTATTTAATACGTCCAGACCGATACGTTCTCCCATCAGAGCATGACGACGGCGGGTATAGATTACGTTACGTTGCGAGTTCATCACATCGTCATATTCCAACAGACGTTTACGAATACCGAAGTTGTTTTCTTCCACCTTCTTCTGAGCACGTTCAACAGATTTGCTCAGCATGCTGTGTTCCAACACTTCACCTTCCTTGAACCCTAATTTGTCCATCAATCCGGCTATCTTTTCAGATGCGAACAGACGCATCAAATCGTCTTCCAGAGAAACAAAGAATACGGAAGAACCCGGGTCGCCCTGACGTCCGGCACGACCACGTAACTGACGGTCTACACGGCGGCTTTCGTGACGTTCCGTACCGATGATGGCTAAACCGCCGGCTGCTTTTACTTCCTGCGATAGCTTGATGTCGGTACCACGACCGGCCATGTTGGTGGCGATCGTCACCGTACTGCTCTGTCCGGCAGTCGCTACGATTTCAGCTTCTTTCTGGTGCAATTTCGCGTTCAGGACGTTATGTTTGATCTTACGCATAGTAAGCATACGGCTCAACAATTCGGAGATTTCGACGGATGTCGTACCGACCAGTACCGGACGTCCTGCTTCGGTCAACCGGACGATCTCTTCGATTACGGCGTTATATTTTTCGCGTTTCGTCTTGTAGATGCGGTCGTTCATGTCGTTACGGGCGATCGGGCGGTTTGTCGGGATTACGACAACATCCAGTTTGTAGATATCCCAGAATTCACCGGCTTCCGTTTCTGCCGTACCGGTCATACCTGACAGCTTGTGATACATGCGGAAGTAGTTCTGCAGGGTGATTGTTGCAAATGTCTGTGTTGCAGCTTCCACTTTCACACGTTCTTTTGCCTCGATAGCCTGATGCAGACCGTCGGAGTAGCGGCGTCCGTCCATGATACGGCCCGTTTGTTCGTCGACGATCATGACCTTGTTGTCCATCACGACATATTCGTCGTCTTTCTCGAACAAAGTGTAAGCCTTCAACAACTGGTTGATCGTATGTACGCGTTCGCTCTTGACGGAATAGTTGGCTAGCAATTCGTCTTTCTTAGCCTGTTTTTCTTCTTCGTTTTGGATATGTTCCAGTTCGGAAAGCTGGGAGGTGATATCCGGCAATACGAAGAATGTCGGATCATCGGTCTTGCCGGTCAGCAAGTCGATACCTTTATCGGTCAATTCGATACTGTTATTTTTTTCGTCGATCACGAAGTACAGTTCGTCTGTCGCTTCATGCATGTGACGCATGTTTTCTGACATGAAATATTCTTCCGTCTTCAACATCTGGGCTTTTACGCCTTGTTCGCTCAGGAATTTGATCAGTGCCTTGTTGCGCGGATATCCTTTGAAGGAACGGTACAGTTGGATAGAACCTTCTTCCACCTCTTTCTGATCGCTGCTTGCCATTTTCTTCTTGGCTTCGATCAGCATCTTGGAACAAAGGTCTTTCTGTGCGTTTACGACTACTTCCACGTTCGGACGGAACTGTTCGAACAGCTGCTCTTCGCCGCGAGGGATCGGACCGGAAATAATCAACGGTGTACGGGCATCGTCGATCAACACGGAGTCGACCTCATCGACGATGGCGTAGTTGTGTTTGCGCTGTACCAGGTCGTTCGGGCTGATCGCCATATTGTCACGCAGATAGTCGAAACCGAATTCGTTGTTCGTACCGAATGTGATGTCGGCATTGTAAGCGGCACGGCGGGCATCAGAGTTCGGCTGGTGCTTGTCGATACAGTCTACCGACAGTCCGTGGAACATATATAACGGGCCCATCCATTCCGAGTCACGTTTTGACAGGTAGTCGTTCACGGTTACTACGTGTACACCGTTGCGGGTCAATGCGTTCAAGAATACCGGCAGAGTAGCCACCAATGTTTTACCTTCACCGGTCGCCATTTCGGCAATCTTGCCTTTGTGCAGTACGACACCACCGAACAACTGTACGTCGTAGTGGACCATATCCCAGGTGATTTCGTTGCCACCTGCTACCCAATGGTTGTGATAGATGGCCTTGTCGCCGTTGATTTCCACAAAGTCGTATTTGGTAGCCAGGTTACGGTCGAAGTCATTTGCCGTTACTTCGATCGTTTCGTTTTCAGAAAAACGGCGAGCCGTATCTTTCATGATAGAAAAGACTTCTGGAAGTACCTCTTCCAGTACCACTTCCATCTTTTCAGTGATATTCTTTTCGATCTTGTCAACTTCTGCCCAGATCGCTTCACGTTCTTCCAGTTCCTTGTTGTCGATGCCTTTGCGCAGTTCTTCCACTTTAGCGCGTTCATCGGCTACGTAATCCTGGATACGTTGTTTGATTTCATCAGTTTTTGCACGAAGCTCGTCATTCGAGAGCTTTTGGATTGACGGATATACGGCCTTGATCTTGTCCACATACGGGGTGATTTCTTTCAGGTCACGCTGCGACTTATTGCCGAACAGCTTCGTCATAAATTCATTAAATCCCATAACTTATTAAATTGACAATTGACAATTGACAATTGACAATGCAATTGACGATTTCAATTGGATGGTTACTAATTTTATTTGTTTGTATTTGTCAATGGATATTTATTTAGATGGAATTGCCAATTGTCCATTGCCAATTGTCAATTCTCTAAGTGGTAGACTGAGGGACGCATTGGGTGGCCTGATCCTCAGCACATGGGTTACCGTTGGGGCTACCTCTGTGGCTTTTACTTCGCGGTAGATATGTTCCGGCTTGATACCGTTGCCCATAAATACCAACGGGGTTATAACTGCGTTATTTCGTATTACTTTTACTTTCGCTTTCGGATCGTCGTTGTTGATGGTCCATCCGGGCTGTAACTCGATGATCAGGTCGCCACGGCTTGAAAGGTGGGTGCCGTGCAGGTATTTGGAAGTCTTTTCATTCCAGTTGCCCGTACGAAGGACATTCTCGGTTGCAACGAATTGCACGCCGCTGAATTCGCGCAAGAATTCGGCCGCCTTTTCCTGTATGACCGTCAGTTCCAGCTTCGCGTCTTCTATCGCTTTGCGGTTCAGATAGATATGGTTGTTATAGAATCCTTTTACCCAATTCGTATGTTGGCCGTAGATCGCCATCAAGTACATATTGAGTAAGGCGACGCAACGTTTCGGATGGAATTCGCCATTTGTCAGCTGCATGCCGTCAGGATATTCTTCTTCACTCTTATAATATCCTGAACCGGTAAAGACGATCAGCGTGTTGTTCAGTCCGACCTTCTTGTCGATCTTGTCCAACAACTGCTCCAGATCCTTGTCCAACTGATAATAGGTGTCTTGTATCTCGCGGGTGTATTCCTTATGCATATTGCCGCGATAATTGCCTGCATAATAAGTGATGGCAAGCATATCCGGACAGGAACGTGTACCGAAAGCCCCGTATTCGAGGAACTGAAGCGCCAAGCGATTGATTTCCTTATTGATAAAAGGGGATGTCTTCAAGTTGAAGAAACACTCGTTTGTATTTTCCTTGAATGTGTATTTGAAAGGAATTTCATCTAACACGTACGGAAATGCATTGAACTTATCCAGTGACAGGGAGGGAGTCCAAGTCATCTGCTCCAAACGTGCCGACAGAGATTCCGGGCCGTTGTTGTAGCGGTCCACATACCAAGGAAGCCCTTTATAGTAGGTCGTTGTTGCCCATTTGCCGTTGTAATCGTCCATCCAGAAAGCACCGTTTGCCGCATGTCCGGCAGAAAGGATCGCACTTTCGGGGTTGGGAGCAATGGCATATACGTCACTTCTGCCTTTGGAAGCGATTTTCAGTTCGTCTCCGATTGTGGAGCTGATCAGTTTCCGGGGAGAATAATGCTCTTTCGTATAATTGCCGATATAGTCCGGGTCATATAAGACCGAAACTTCCTTTTCCTTGTCAAAATCGTAGATATTCTTTCCCGCTATTCCATTGAAGTTAGGATTGCTTCCGGTGAATAGGGTGGCAAAGGCACTGGCTTCATCTATGTCTGAGAATTCGAACCGTATGTTGTTATACACCAGTCCTTCATTCATCAACCGCTTGAAACCACGCTCGCCGAATGTATTATAAAAGTATTCTATGTAATCACCCCGCAATTGGTCGACTGTGATGCACACGACCAATTTGGGAGTGCTTTGTTGAGCCTCCAGGTTGGTTGCTGCCAGAATTGCGATGAGCGATGTTAATATTTTTCGTACCCGATGTTCCATATTTTTCTGTAAACGCCATATCCCGAACGGAGCCAAAGGCTCATTACCAACGGGATAAATGCTGTATTTAAATGCTGCGGAATGAAATGCCAGCCAGCCAGCATCAGCGTAAGCGCCGCAAAGTTAATAAAATGATAATAATATGCGGCCTTTCTTAACTTTTTTACTGTAAACAAAATAACAGCTGCTAAGTCAAAAGGTTGTAACCAGATAATATTCCAGTTCGGGCAAACGCATGGATGTGTCGAAACGAAACTTAGGAAAAACAGTACGATTCCTGCTATTCCAGCTGTGAAAAACAAGATGCAATCAACAATCCTGAAATAGGATTTATGTCGCCATTCAACGAATGTGACAGCCAGCACAACCAGGAAAAAGGCCCAACAGCAGACAAGCGGCGTAAAGAAGCCCGTATCCGGTTTTACGTCATCGGTGAGTCCGTTTATCAATGTTTTGGTTGAACTTACCAATTCCTTCCGAGAACCGTCTGCACCGGTAATGGTTGCCGTACCGAACGCTTCTTTCAGGTAGGGCGGTAGGAACATCATTTCATGGGGAGTCGCGATCCGGTCGGTCGGACTGCCAAGTGCCAGGTCACATCCGAACGTAAGCCAGGGTTTGTTACGCGTACAGTAGTTGATGAGATCGCGGAACGTCTGCTGCTTGAACGGTATGTTATAATCTATTTTTCCACCTGCCAGCTTCTCGATAATGGCAGCGGGTCTCGTCGCACAATTGTCGAAAAAGAAATTATAACGGTATACGCGGTTTTCCGGCCGGTTATTGATCATCAACGCTTCCCATATCCGTGCTTTTCCTGCGGAATCGATATCCAGGATTTGTTCGGTGACTTCGCTTCCCCGCATCTCATATTCGATTAGGAAGTCGCGTGTATATTGCGCTGCCAGTCTGTAATCGGTTTCTCCTTTTGCAAACCGATAGATGAAGTTGGGCTTCGAGAAGTCGAATATCCCGTAATTAAATACGGTATCGAGTTTTTTCGATGCATCTCTTACCCGCAAAGCTGTATGTCCGTAGACCGTGTACACTTCGTCTTCCGATGGCGAAACTGTCAATAGGCTGATCTCGGCATCTTTGCTGAGCAACGGGTATTGCGCCTGAAGCGAGACGGCGGTAAAGAGTAGAAAGAGTAGGAATATATTTTTTTTCATAAACAGAAAGTTATGTGTATGCTGAATTGAATTGCCATTGCTTCTAATTATTAAACTACAAATATACGACAGGCCGGAGGAAAATGTATTGGGAATGTAGATTATTTTAAGAAAAGACAGACATTACAGCGTAAGAGCCATTTTGTAAATCCTTCTATCACTCTATCACTGCGAAGGTTATAGTTATTGATATTCAATCGTTAGAGGCTGTGATACAGGACGTTTTCCTCTATCACTCCTCTATCACTTCTGAAACATATGGAATTTATTATATAATTGATAGCTAATATGTTACCTTCTTTTGCTTTTGAGAAAACATATAAAATAATCGAATAAACAAATGTAAAAACGAATATAATAGGTATTAAATAGGTGAAATACGGTTCTTCATCTCACAAAAGCCCTCTCTTTTTTTAGCAAAGACAAGCACATAATTCCGTAAACACCCCCGTGTTGCCATCCTTTACACCCGGATGTACCGGCCCTCTACACCCGGGTGTAAAGGATGGCAACATGGGGGTGTCTGGCAACTAAAGTACCATGCCGGACAATAAAAACCATCCGGTTTTACCTATTTTATAGCCGTTTTTGCAGAAAATAATAGAGTGATTTGCAGGGGTGGGAAACGGGATTTCCGAATTTTGGTGCGGTTGCCCTGGAAGTTCTTTTATATGCTGTGTTAATTTCTTATATTTGTGAACGATTTGGCATGTCTAAGAATGAATACACAAATAAAATCTATTATTCCTAAAATGAACATCATGAAAAAAATCTCGTTAGCCTTAGCGCTCTGCTGTGCTTCTTTCTATAGCATGGCTGATCAATTGCCGCTTGGGGGATTTAGTTACGGACCGGTGGAAGCGCCGACCGGTAAAGAGTGGGAGTCGCCTGAGAACCTGGCTCTGAACAAAGAACAACCGCATGCTTATATTTTCCCTTTCCAGGATGTGGAAAGCGCTCGTAAGGTATTACCGGAAAACAGTAAATTTTGGCAGTCTTTGGATGGAGACTGGAAGTTCAATTGGGCGCCTGATCCCGATTCACGGCCGAAAGACTTCTATAAGACGGAGTTTGATGTATCCGGCTGGGATAATATCCCGGTTCCTTCCAGTTGGAATATTTATGGAGTCCAGAAAGACGGTAGCCTGAAATATGGAGTTCCGATCTATGTGAACCAGCCGGTAATCTTCCAGCATAAAGTGGCGGTCGATGACTGGCGCGGAGGTGTGATGCGTATTCCGCCAGCAAACTGGACGACTTACAAGCACCGGAATGAAGTCGGTTCTTTCCGTCGTAATTTCGAGATACCGCAGGATTGGGACGGACGCGAAGTTTTTATCAGTTTCGATGGAGTCGATTCTTTCTTCTATCTCTGGATCAACGGTCAATATGTCGGTTTTTCCAAAAACTCCCGCAATACGGCTAATTTCAACATCACTCCTTACCTCCGTAAAGGGACGAATGTGGTGGCCGCCGAAGTATATCGCAGTTCCGACGGTTCTTTTCTGGAAGCGCAGGATATGTTCCGCCTGCCGGGTATCTTCCGGACGGTCGCTCTGTATTCGGTTCCGAAAGTGTATGTGCGCGATTTGGTGGCGATTCCGGATTTGGATGTGACTTATATGGATGGTTCGCTGGCAATCTCGGCCGATGTATGCAACTTGGATAAAAAGGTTGCGAAGGAATATAAATTGGAATATGCGTTGTATGCCAATGAGTTGTATTCGGATGAAAACGTCAAAGTGGAAAATGTGCTTGTTTCGGCAGCGGTGGATGTGGTAAATCCCGGACAGATACAGACCGCGAAAGCTGTCTTGAATGTAAAAGCTCCCCGGAAATGGTCGGCAGAGTTCCCTTATCGCTATACGCTGGTTGCAGAGTTGAAGAATGCTAAAGGGAAAGTGGTGGAGACAACCTCTACGATCGTCGGGTTCCGTAAGGTCGAGATCAAGGATACACCGGCTGAAGAAGATGAATTCGGGCTGGCGGGACGTTACTATTATATAAATGGTAAGACCGTCAAGCTGAAAGGCGTGAACCGTCATGAATCGAATCCGGCGGTCGGACATGCCATCACGCGCGATATGATGGAAAAAGAGGTGATGCTGATGAAACGTGCCAATATCAATCATGTGCGTAATTCGCATTATCCGGATGATCCTTACTGGTATTTCTTATGTAATAAATATGGTCTTTATCTGGAAGACGAAGCCAATATCGAGTCGCATGAATATTATTACGGGGCCGCCTCCCTTTCACATCCGGTAGAATGGAAAAAGGCGCATGTCGCACGTGTGATGGAGATGGTTCATGCTAATATCAACAACCCGTCTATCGTGATCTGGTCGTTGGGCAACGAGGCGGGACCTGGTGAAAACTTCGTGGCTGCTTATGATGCGTTGAAGCAGGTGGATAAATCCCGTCCCGTCCAATATGAACGTAATAATGATATAGTGGATATGGGGTCGAACCAGTATCCGTCTATTGGCTGGACGCGTGGTGCGGTGAAAGGTGATTATGATATCAAATACCCGTTCCATATTTCCGAATATGCTCATTCGATGGGGAACGCCTGCGGTAACCTGGTGGATTACTGGGAAGCGATAGAATCGACAAATTTTTTCTGTGGCGGTGCTATCTGGGATTGGGTGGACCAGTCGATGTATAACTATGATAAAAAGACCGGTAAGCGATATCTGGCATACGGTGGAGATTTCGGTGATACTCCGAATGACGGTCAGTTCGTGATGAATGGCATTGTGTTCGGTGATCTGGAACCGAAACCGCAGTATTATGAAGTGAAGAAAGTCTATCAGCATATTGGTGTGAAAGCGGTCGATGTCAGGAAGGGACTTTTTGAGATATTCAATAAATATTATTTTAAGGACCTTTCGGATTATGATATAAGATGGTCGCTTTATGAAGACGGAAAGGAGATTCGATTCGGTTTGGTTAATTCCGGAACGATTCCTGCCCGTGCTAAAGCACAAGTGTCAATACCTATGCCTTTTGACAAGTTGAAGAATGATTCCGAATATTTTGTAAAGGTGCAGTTCCTTCTTAAAGATGATATGCCGTGGGCTGAAAAAGGATTTGTGACGGCGGAGGAACAAATTTTGTTGCAGGAAGCTATGGCGCGTCCTTCCATCAGTGCCGTGACGGCTTCTGCCGGAAAGGTGAAGTTGGATAAATCGGATACTTCGATTAAAACGGTGAGTGGTGACGGTTTCGTTGCTAAGTTCGATATGGAGACGGGTACGATTTACAGCCTGGCCTACGGAGGCAAGACGATTATAACCGATGGAAACGGTCCGAAGCTCGATGCTTTGCGCGCTTTTACCAATAACGACAACTGGTTCTATTCGCAGTGGTTTGAACACGGCTTGCATAACCTGCAACATCGGGCAACGAATAGTACGGTTTTGGAAAGAAACGACGGTACGGTCGTCTTGGCTTTCACCGTCGAATCGCAGGCGCCGAACGGTGCTAAGATCAAAGGTGGAACCAGTACGGGAAAAAATAGTATAGAGGAACTGACAGATAGGAGATTCGGGGAAAATGATTTCAAGTTTACGACGAATCAAATCTGGACCGTTTATCCTGACGGGTCTGTCGAGTTGCAGTCGAGCATCACTTCTAACCGTCCGAGTCTGGTATTGCCACGCCTAGGATATGTAATGAAAGTCCCGCAGCAGTATGCAGACTTCACTTATTACGGACGTGGCCCGATCGATAACTATGCTGACCGCAAGAGCGGACAGTTTATCGAACAGCATAGGAATACGGTGGCTGGCGAGTTTGTGAATTTCCCGAAACCGCAAGATATGGGTAACCACGAGGATGTACGCTGGTGTGCCCTGACCGATCCGGATGGCGAGGGTGCTGTGTTTGTGGCTACCGACCGTTTGTCTGTATCGGCTCTTCAATATTCTGCATTGGATTTGATTCTGGCTTCTCATCCCTACCAGTTGCCGGTTGCAGGGGATACGTATCTGCATCTGGATGCGGCTGTGACCGGGTTGGGTGGTAACAGTTGCGGACAAGGCGGACCGTTGGAACAGGATCGCGTCTTTGCCGGACATCATGACATGGGCTTTATAATCCGTCCTGCCGGAAAAGATGTAACCGTTACGGCAAATGTTGCACCCGCCGGAGAAATGCCGTTGACAATCATGCGTAATCGCGCCGGGTCCGTTGAGCTCTCATCGGCTCGTAAAGACGCTGTGATTTGCTATACGACCGACGGGAAAGGAAAAGCGAAGGAATATTCGGAAGCCATACCATTCCGCAATGGTGGTACCGTAAAAGCCTGGTTTAAAGATAATCCGAAAATCAATGCAACGGCTTCTTTCAGCAAGATCGAGAGTATTCAGACGGAAGTGGTCTATACAAGCAGCGAAGAGTCCGGTTACGGAGATGCCAAGAACCTGACGGATGGTGATCCGAATACGATCTGGCATACGATGTTTTCCGTTACCGTTGCCAAATATCCGCATTGGGTGGATTTGGATGCAGGGGAAGTAAAACAGATTAAAGGTTTTTCATTCCTTCCCCGGCAGGACGGATCGAATGGTCATGTCAAGGATTATTCGATTAGTGTCAGCCTGGATGGTAAAAACTGGGGTGAACCGGTCTTGAAAGGTACTTTTGAAAATAACCAGAAGGAAAAGAAAGTGCTGTTCGATCAGCCGGTCAAAGCCCGCTATATCCGTTTTACAGCATTGAGCGAGCAGCGCGGACAGGATTTTGCATCGGGTGCTGAATTGGTGATTCTGGCTGATTAATTGAACTTTATATTATGTGATGGAACAGGAGAGGAAGTCATTCCTTTCCTGTTTTTTATACTTTGTGCCTTCGATATGTCTGTTATCTCATCATTTTTGTTTTTCTTTGCGGAAAAATTCAGACACGTGAATCTCATTATAGAACAAGGAAACACATCATCGAAAGTGGCTGTATACAATAAGAGGCATATGGAGGCTTCTTTTGTGTTTAAGAAATTCGACGTGGAGGTTGTCTCTTCTATCTTTAAGAAGTACCCGCTGACGAAAGGGATATTCTCGACAGTGATAGATAAAGATGACGAATTGGTTGAATACCTGGGAAGCAATCTTCGGAATTTTGTGTTTTTGGACGAAACGGTATCTCTTCCGATCAAGGTGCAATATAAAACGCCTAAAACGTTGGGTAAAGACCGGCTGGCTGCCGCTGTCGGGGCTAATTACCTGCAACCAGGAAAGGATTTGCTGGTGATAGATGCCGGAACAGCTATTACATATGAACTGATCGATGCTTCCGGTTCTTATTTAGGAGGGAATATTTCACCTGGAATGACAACCCGGTTCAGAGCATTGAACCTGTTTACGGAGAAATTGCCTTTGGTTGTCGAACAGGAATACATTCCTTTGGTCGGAACGGATACGGAAACAGCCATCCAGGCTGGAGTAGTAAATGGTATAGTGTGCGAGATGGATGGATATATCGAAATGCTTCGGCTAAAATATCCTAACCTTTTGGTTTTTTTAACAGGCGGTCATTCGTTTTATTTTGAAAGACGACTAAAAAACTCCATCTTTGCAGACATTAATTTAGTGTTGACAGGATTAAACAGAATCTTAGAGTATAATGTTGAAGATTAATAAAGTACTAATAACAAGCGTTCTTATATTCATGCTGTTGCCTTTGATGGCGCAAAACAATACAAACTCGCCCTATACCCGTTTCGGGTATGGTGATTTGGGAGAACGTTCGTTCGGCGCAGGTCGAGCCATGGGCGGTGTCGGTTACGGATTACGTTCGCCGAAACAAATAAATCCGATGAACCCGGCATCATACAGTTGCATGGACTCCCTGACATTTCTCTTTGATTTTGGTGTAGCCGGTCAGTTGTCGTGGTTTGATGACGGAAATGCCCGTCAGAACGATATCAACGGAAACGTGGAATATATTGCAATGCAGTTTCCGATTCATCGCCGGATAGCCTTGAGTTTCGGTTTGTTGCCTTATTCTTATGTCGGTTATAAGTTTGGTGCTTTGCGTAACGACGAAGGAGTTACATTTACGGAAACTTATAACGGCTCAGGCGGTTTGAGTGATTTCTATGGAGGTGTCTCTATTGATATCTGGAAAAAACGTTTAGCCGTGGGAGCCAATTTCGGTTTCCTGTTTGGGAATATCAAGCATGAACAAGTTGTAATCATGAGTGGTGAAGGAACAGGAGCATATAATACGAACCGTAATCAGGAATTGAGGGTGCGTGACCTGAAAATGGATTTCGGATTGCAGTACACACATCCGTTAAGCAAGACGGAGAGTGTGACGTTAGGTCTTGTTTTTTCTCCTAAAAAAAGTTTGCATGCAAAATCCTATCAATTGACTCAGTCTTATACATCTTCTGGTTCAGATGGAGAAGTGCTTCAGTCTGATACTATCAGCGGGAAAGCGTTTGCGTTGCCAAATTCGTATGGAGTGGGGCTTTCTTATGTGAAACAAAATAAATTAACGTTAGCAGCCGATTTTTCCTATGAGGATTGGGGAAAAATGCCTTACTTTGGGGAGAAAGATAATTTCAAGAATCGTTATCGGGTAGCGGTTGGTGGCGAATATATACCGGATTATATGCGCAAATCATATTTCAGTAGGATTCGTTATCGCGCAGGTGTTCATTATGGCAATTCTTATTTGCGTATGAACCGGACAGATGCCAATCCTTCCGGAGACGGTTATAACGAGATCGGAGCAAGCCTTGGTCTGGGATTGCCGTTAATTGATAACCGTTCGTTGATTAACATATCGTTTGAGTATGTGAAAAAGAAACCGGAAGTGAAGATGAACATGATTGATGAACAGTATTTTCGTTTTACAGTGAATTATACGTTCAATGAAGCATGGTTTATGAAATTTAAGGTTGATTAACTAAATAGCTAACTTTAATAGAAATAAATATGAAGATCAAAGTATTATTATTGGCTTTCGGATGCTCTATGATGTCGTTCGGAGCTTATGCACAAAAAGGTGTGGATACTGGTACTCCGTTCGGTTCTGGTGAAGATAGCGTACGTTGTATTACCAATATCAGCTTATTTGTCCCTTATGCCAAAGCAGGGAATTTCAAGGATGCTTATGAATTCTGGTATCAGGCTTATACCGAATGTCCGGGAGCTCATAAGGATATCTACTTGTATGGTGTGAGGATCATGGACTGGAAAATCAATACCGAGAAAGATCCGGCTAAGAAAGCTGCTCTTATCGATGATTTGATGAAGGTGTATGATACGCGTGTGAAATATTTCGGTAATGACCGAAAGTATGGAAAGGATTGGATTATTGCTCGTAAGGCTGCTGATTATATCCGCCTTAAGGGAGATAATGCAGACCCGAAAGTGTATTATGCTTGGTTGGGTGAAGTGATCAATGAGTTTGGTGAAAACTCTGAAGCAATGGGAGTATCTTTGTATATGATGGGGTCTCACCGTCAACTGTTGGCTGATCCTAATTTCAAAGAGACTTATTTGGAGGACTATTTGAAATGTTCAAAGATCATTGCAACTCAGTTAGCCGCAGCTCAAGCAGCAAATAATGAAAAGGAGATAAAGAACCTGACTACCTACAAGTCTGCCATTGATGGTGGTTTTGCAGGTAGTGGTGCTGCCGATTGTGAAACGTTGCAGAATATGTATGCTTCCAAAGTTGAAGCTGCAAAGGATGATTTGCCTGCGTTGAAAGAAATCGTATCTCTGTTGAGACGTGTTCGTTGTCAGGAAATCGATGCTTTTTATACAGCTGCAGGTTATGCCTATAAACTGGAACCGAGTGCAGATGCCGCTCTGGGTATTGCAAAACAGGCTGTAAAAGCTAAAGATTATGATAAGGCTATCCAGTATTTTGAAGAAGCAGCCAATATGGAAACAGATGCAGTTTCAAAGGCTGAAGACTATTATCTGATCGGTGTACTGTTGTTCGAACAGAACAATATGTCAAAAGCAAGACAATATTGTCAGAAAGCAATTGAAACCAATCCTGATTACGGTGCGCCGTATATACTGATTGGCAATATGTATGCTAAATCTGCAAAATCTATCTATCCGAATGATGCCGTTTTGGCCAAAGCTGTTTACTATGCAGCTATCGATAAATTTGAAAAGGCAAGACAGGTAGATCAGAATGTGGCAGAAGACGCTGGTAAATTGGCTAATACTTATCGTGCTCACCTTCCTTCTACGGAAGAAGTTTTCATGCATCCGGATCTGGAAAAAGGAAAAGCTTTCAAAATCGGGGGATGGATTGGTGAGACTGTCACAATCAGATAATTATGATTAAGAACCGTTTTCTTTGTAAAACGAACGAACAAGGCATAACAACTATCTTTGCGGTAGTTGTTATGCTTCTTTTATTTACTGCCTCTTGTAATGGAGATAACAAGGAGGTTGTTGTGGTTGCTTTCGATCCTGAAACAACTTATACGTTGAGGACTACTGATTATACTACTCAGTTCTCCGATTCGGGGATTACACGCTATCGTGCTATCGCTAAAGAATTTTTGAAATTCGATAAGGCAAAAGAGCCGTTCTCATATTTTCCTGAAGGTATTTATGTGGAAAAATTCGATACTTTATTTAATATTGAAGCGAGTCTTAAAGCGGATACGGCTTATAATTATGAGAAGAAAGGACTATGGAAGCTGATAGGCAATGTGAGGGTTGAGAATCTGGAAGGGAAAAAATTTGAAACTTCCTTGCTTTTTTGGGACCAGAAAGAGGAAAAGGTCTATTCTGATAAATACATTCGGATACAAGAGGATGATAAAATCATAACGGGTATCGGATTCGAGTCGAATCAGAATATGACTCAATATAAAATATTTAATTCTCAAGGAGTATTCCCTGTCAGTGAATCGGTAACGACTGATTCAACCCAAAATATTGTTCCAGTAGATTCTATGCCCATAGCTGCCAACCCTGCTATGGAGACTGTTCCGCAGAAGCAACCGGCACAGAAGGAAAAAGTGGTTCCACGAAAATTGGTGCCGGCCGAGATGGATAAAACGAAGTAATGGGTGCACTTACATACATATTAATATCATTGGCTTTTTCTGCATTCTTTTCAGGAATGGAGATAGCCTTTATCTCTTCCAATAAGTTACGTTTCGAACTTGATAAAAAGGAAAAAAGCTTGACGAGTAAGATTCTGGATATATTTTACCGGAACCCGCATCAGTTTATATCTACAATGCTGGTCGGAAACAATATAGCGTTGGTGATCTACGGTTTGCAGATGGCGATTATACTGGAACCTCTTATTGCTCGTGTGGTAAATAACGAGGCACTGATTGTTTTGACTCAGTCTATTATCTCGACTATCCTGATATTGTTTACCGGAGAATTTATTCCAAAAACTGTTTTTAAATTGAATCCGAACTTTTCGCTTACGTTGTTTTCGGTACCTTTGTTAATCATATATGTTGTTTTGTATCCGGTTTCTAAATTTTCTTCTTTGCTTTCTTTCCTGATTCTGAAAATTGCTGGTGTAAAGAATGTGACCGGTTCGACGCAACGGGCGCTGGGCAAAGTCGACCTTGATTATTTTATCCAGCAGAGCATTGAAGATGCGCCTCAAAATTCGGATATGGATACGGAGGTAAAGATTTTTCAGAATGCACTTGATTTTTCGAATGTGCGTTTGCGTGATTGCATCGTTCCCCGTACGGAAATTGTGGCTTGCGATAAGACGGCTGCTCTTGAGGAACTACGTTCCCGTTTTGTAGAGACTGGACTTTCTAAGATTCTTGTTTATAATGAAAATATAGATGATATTGTCGGATATATCCATTCTTCGGAAATGTTTAAAAACCCGGAAGATTGGACACAAAGTATCCGAAGCGTCTCGATTGTTCCGGAAACGATGGCTGCCAATAAATTGATGAAAGTCTTGATGCAGGACAAGAAAAGTATGGCTGTTGTGGTGGATGAGTTTGGTGGAACTTCGGGAATCGTAACCTTGGAAGATTTGGTGGAAGAAATATTCGGAGAGATAGAAGATGAGCACGATATCAAGTCGTATGTTGCCAAGAAGGTGGGAGATGACGAGTATCTATTGTCCGGTCGTATAGAGATCGATACGCTGAATGAGAAGTTTGACTTGGAATTACCGGAGTCGGACGATTATGTGACAATAGCCGGTTTTATATTGCATTTTTATCAGAAATTTCCGAAGTTGAATGAAACGATTGTAATTGATAAATATTCTTTTAAAATCGTAAAAGTGACAGCTACGAAAATCGAATTAGTTCGTATGAAAGTAGTGAGTTAATTAAAAAAAAAGCATAAAAAGATGCGGCAATCTCTTTTTTTCGTATCTTCGTGCCCTTAAAATGTGGAATAATAAACTTTAAAATAGATAAAGATAAATGGCTACGCTGGAAAAAATCAGAAGCAAAGCAGGACTGCTGGTACTCGTTGTGGGGGTGGCATTGTTCGCTTTTATCATCGGTGACTTTTTAAACTCCGGTTCTACTTATTTCAGACAATCGCAGGAGACGGTTGCGGAGGTAGACGGAGAAGTTATTAAAATTCAAGAATTTCAGGATCGTGTAGACGAAATGACTGAAATGTACAAAATGCAGACAGGTTCCACCAGTCTGCCCGAAGAATACCAGACTCAAATCCGTCAGTCTGTATTCGATGGTATGGTTCAGGATATCGTTTTGAATGAAGCAACTTCCGAGTTAGGAATGGGAGTAGGTCCGGAAGAACTGTTCGATATGGTTCAGGGTGAAAACATTTCTCCGATGATCCAACAGATGCAGATGTTTGTGAATCCGCAGACAGGTGCATTTGACAAAACTGCATTATTAAATTTCTTAAAGACTATCGACGACGATAATATTGCCAACTATCCCGCTGACCAGCAGGCACAGTTGTTGCAGGGGCGTCAGTTCTGGATGTTCTGGGAAAAGAATATCAAACGTCAGCGTTTGGAACAGAAGTATACAACTCTGTTGAGTAAGGCTGTTTCTGCCAACAAACTGGATGCAAAAGATGCTTTCGATGGCTCGGCTGTAAGCTCTGATATCGTTTATGCAATGCAATCTTATGCTTCTATTCCTGATTCAACTATACAGGTAAGCAAGAGTGATATCGAAAAGCTGTACAATCAGCGTAAGGAGTTGTTCAAGCAGAAAGAAGGAAAAGTAATCAAATATATCGCTGTCGATATCCGTCCGAGCAAAGAAGACTACGACAAAGCAAGTGCTGAAATCGAATCTTTGAAGAGCGAGTTGGCTACTTCTGAAAAAGTGGCTGATTTGGTGACGGAAAATTCTGAAATACCTTATATGGACGCTTTCTTTACAGAGAATGCATTGGATCCTGAAATGAAGCAATTTGTAAAGACTGCAAATGTTGGTGACGTATACGGCCCTGTTTTTGAAAACGATAAATACAGATTGTTTAAGTTGGTCGATAAAACCGTTGCTCCTGACTCTGTGAAGGTCAGTC
The DNA here is from genome assembly GCF_001915675.1 of Parabacteroides sp. merdae-related_45_40. Taxonomy (NCBI): domain Bacteria; kingdom Pseudomonadati; phylum Bacteroidota; class Bacteroidia; order Bacteroidales; family Tannerellaceae; genus Parabacteroides; species Parabacteroides sp. merdae-related_45_40. The sequence continues at coordinate 19,760 of NZ_MNQY01000035.1, forward strand.
ATATTATGTTGGCAAATACAGGCGATGAAGCTGCTATCAAAGCAAAAGCCGATAGTTTGTTGAATGTACTGAAGAAAGGTGGTGACTTTGTTGCCTTGGCAAAGGAATATTCAGCTGACCAGGCTGCTGAAAAAGGGGGTGAACTGGGCTGGTTTACTGAAGCGACAGCTTTGAGAGGTGTAAATGATGATTTCAAAAAAGCTGTTTTCTCGACTCCGGTCAATGACTATTCAATTGTAAAATCTTTGTATGGTACACATATCATCAAAGTTACCGATAAGACTACAAATGTAGACAAATACAAAGTAGCAGATATTGATATGACCGTATCTCCGAGTACAAAGACTTATGGTAACATCTATAATGAATTGAACCAGTTCATTTCAAAGAACCAGAATATAGATAAATTGGATGATGCCGCTAAAGAGGTCGGTTACAACTTGTTGTCAAATGTGACAGTAACTGCTAACGACCAGTTGCTGGGTTCTATCAAGAATTCCCGTCCGGTAATCCGTTGGGCGTTCCAGAACAACAAAGGCGATATTTCTGAAATTTTTGAATGTGACGATAAGTTTGTGATCGCAGCTATTCAGGGTACGTTGCCGGAAGGTTATCGTTCTTTGGAATCTGTTACTCCGATGTTGAAATCAGAGTTGATCGCTCAGAAGAAGGGTGAAAAGATCGCACGAGACCTGTCTGCTAAAAATCTGAGTTCTGTCGATGCTTATGCTCAGGCTATGAATTCTTCTGCAGATTCTGTTAAGTTCGTTAGCTTTGCAACACGCCGTATCGCAGGTATCGGGGTTGAGCCGAAGTTGAATGCAATGGTTTCCTTGGCTCAGAAAGATCAGTTGAGCGCTCCGGTTGTCGGCAACAACGGTGTATATGTGTTCAAGGTATACGAACAGAACAAGGACGCCAAGAATTATGACGAAGCTGCTGAAATCAAAGCATTGGATGCTTCTAATGCTTACCGTTTTGGTTTCCAGGCTATTCAGTCATTGGTTAACAAAGCTGATGTGGAAGATAACCGTATCCGCTTTTATTGATCGTTGAACTGTTTGCGGCAGGAGAGACTGCCGTCCATTATAGGGAACCGCCAATCGCAACCGATTGGCGGTTTTTTTATATCTTTGCATGAAAGAAACACAAGAAGGATCATGAATGAGAAAAGACGTTTATTGGGAATGACTTTGGATGAACTGAAAGGAGTGGCTTTTGAAGCCGGACTTCCAGGCTATGCAGCTAAGCAGATGGCTGACTGGCTGTATAAAAAAAAAGTGACTTCTATTGCAGCGATGACGAATATAGCCTCGGCGAAACGTGCCTTGTTGGAGAAAAACTTTGAGGTGGGGGCCGTACCTCCTTCCGACTTGATGAAGTCGGTGGACGGGACGATCAAGTATTTGTATCCTGCCGGTCCTGGTAATTTTGTTGAATCCGTGTACATCCCGACGGAAGACAGGGCGACATTGTGTGTTTCCTCCCAGGTCGGATGTAAAATGAATTGCCTTTTCTGTATGACCGGTAAACAGGGGTTTACCAAGAATTTGTCAGCTAATGAGATTCTGAACCAGATACAATCCTTGCCGGAAACGGAAGAATTGACTAATATCGTTTTTATGGGAATGGGCGAACCTCTAGACAATGTGGATGAACTGTTCAAAGTATTGGAAATCTTGACCGCCTCTTACGGATACGCCTGGAGTCCGAAGCGAATCACGGTTTCAACTATAGGGGTAGCCAAAGGGTTAAAACGGTTTCTTGAAGAGAGCGACTGCCATTTGGCTGTCAGCTTGCATTCGCCTTATCCGGACGAACGGCGATCTTTGATGCCGGTTGAAAAGGCTTTTCCTGCGTGTGATATTATCGAGACGATCAAGCAATATGATTTTACGCATCAACGTCGTGTTTCATTCGAATACATTGTTTTTAAAAATTTGAATGATGATCTTCAACATGCGAAGGCTTTGGTTTGTTTATTAGATAAAGTCCCCTGCAGAGTCAATCTGATCCGTTTTCATGCAATCCCTAATGTGTCGTTGGAAAGTTCGGACTTGGCAAGAATGGAGGCGTTCCGGGACACGTTGAATGCAGCCGGTATCGTTTGTACGATCCGAGCATCACGAGGAGAAGATATATTTGCCGCATGCGGGATGCTTTCTACGGCGAAGAACCAACAAAAAGAATAGAAATGGTTTCTTTTGAGGGAAAAGAAGCTATATTTGTATAACAAAAAAATAAACGGGTATGAAAACACATTCTTTATTGATCAGCTTTTTAATGCTTCTTGTCATTATGGGAGCATGTAGTTCGGGCCCAGTGATGAGAAATGCTACCGGTTTCGCCTATGAAATTGTTGTGACGATGGATAAAGCTGACTGGGATGCTCCTGCCGGAAAGGCTATCAAAGCCGAATTGACTTCCGATATTCCAGGATTGCCACAGGCTGAACCTGCCTTTAAGATCACCTATGTGACTCCTGACCAGTTTAACGGTTTGTTAACATATGTGCGCAATGTTTTGATTGTTAGGATAGATAAGTCTCAGTATACGAAAGTTTCACTGAACTATGAGAATAATCGCTGGGCGAAAGGTCAGGTAGTGATGACATTGACAGCTCCTGACGATGCAGCCATTCTTGAATACGTAAAGGCTCATCCGCGGAACATAGTGGAATTTTTTACCAAGTGCGAAAGAAACCGTACGATCGGACAATTGGAGAAGGAACATAGTCCGGTGGTTATGGATCACGTGAAGGACCGTTTTAACGTCATGTTGAGTGCTCCGGCAAATATGACCTATTTCCGTGACACGACCGGCTTTTTCTGGGCTTCCAATAATGCCAATACTGGGCGTACGGATATTGTTGTCTATGATTTCCCATATAAGGATGCTGATACTTTCACAGCCGACTATCTGATTGCAAAACGTGACTCTGTCATGAAGCTGAATATGCCGGGGACGTTTCCCGGATCTTATATGGCTACGGATACAGCTTGGGTAACTTATAATCCGACAACGGTAAATGGTAAATATTGTGGTGTGTTGCGCGGTTTATGGCATATGAAAGGCGATATGATGGGAGGACCATTTGTCAGTCATGCACGTTTGGACGAAAAGAACAACCGGGTTGTAGTCGTTGAAGGCTTTGTATTCGCCCCGGAGACGGATAAGCGCAATTTTATCCGCCGTGTCGAATCAGCATTGTATACCTTGCGTCTGCCTGGTGAATTTGAAGAAACACAGGTAGAGAAACTGGATGTTCCCGAAGAAAAGTAACAAAAGATTTGTGGTTTGTGATTTACGATTTAGAGCAGCGATGGAATAAATCATAAATCATAAATCATAAATCATAAATCAAAATATATGGAAGAACGATTGGTTAAGGTGGGCATAACCCACGGAGATATAAATGGTATCGGTTACGAGGTGATACTGAAAACATTGTCGGATACTCGTATAGCCGAACTTTGCACGCCGGTCATTTACGGCTCGTCAAAGATTGCCGCTTATCACCGGAAGGTCTTGGAATTGCCTGCTGTGAATTTAAGCATCATTGCACAGACTGAAGATGCCGGGGCAAACCGGGTGAATATTATCAACTGTGTGGATGACGAGACTAAAGTAGAGTTGTGTCAATCTACAACTGCTGCCGGTGAAGCCGCTTATCTGGCTTTGGAGGCTGCTGTTACCGACTTGAAACGCGGTGCGGTGGATGTATTGGTAACGGCTCCGATCAATAAGCACAACATACAGAATGAACAATTTCATTTTCCCGGTCACACAGAATATCTGGAACAATGTTTCGGTGGTTTGGGAAAAAAGGCATTGATGATTCTGATGAAAGATAATCTTCGCGTTGCCTTGGTAACGGGACATATCCCATTAGCACAGGTCGCATCAAAGATTACTGTTGAAGATATTGTGTCCAAATTGCGTATTTTTAATCAGTCACTTAGGCAAGATTTCGGAATCGTGCGTCCCCGTATAGCTGTCCTTGCTTTGAATCCGCACGCTGGAGATGCCGGATTGTTAGGTAAGGAGGAAGAAGAAATCATTATTCCGGCTATTCAGGAAGCAGAGAAGAAGGGAGTAATGTCTTTCGGACCGTATGCTGCTGACGGTTTCTTTGGTTCGCAAGTGTACGATAAATTCGATGGTGTACTGGCTATGTATCATGATCAGGGCTTGGCTCCGTTTAAAACGCTGGCGATGGATGACGGTGTTAATTATACGGCAGGTCTATCAATCGTACGGACTTCACCGGCTCATGGTACGGCTTATGATATTGCCGGCCAGAATGTGGCCTCTGAAGAATCTTTCCGCCAGGCCCTATATGCTGCATTGGATATTTACCGGAATCGTATCCGTTATCGTGAGGCAACAGCCAACCCTCTGCGCAAGCAGTATTTCGATAAAGGAGGTGACAATGAAAAGCTCGACCTGACAAAAGAGGAAGACGAATAACCAGAAGCCCGGAAGTCATTTGAATACTAAAAAACCATTTCTTGCTTTATGGATAAAGCAGGAAATGGTTTTTGTTTTTTGTCCGTAGTCGAAAAGTAAGAGAGAGGTATTTTTGTTGTAAGAGCCTGTTTAGTCGTTCGTTAGTTGAAGTTGTGTCATTCTTGTATTTTACTTAAGTATATAGTTGTGGATATGAGGCGGAGAGAGAGAATGCCCAAACTGAATCAGGACGAGAGTCCTTTTTACCGCCATTTTTTTTTTGATAGGAAAAGTTTGTGTAAGTTTGCGGTTTCAAAAGGATATTAAGTATTATGTTTAAGGATAAAACGATTGTGTATACATCAGGAACATTCGATATGTTCCATTACAACCATCTTCGGATGATAAATTATGCCCGCAGCCTTGCGGATATTTTGATTGTGGGGGTGAGTACGGATGAATTGGTGTCTTCTTATAAGGCGAAGCCGATCATTCCTTTTACGGAACGTCTGCAAATCATCGAAGCATTGAAAACTCCCGATATTGTCATTCCACAACATACGTTGGATCATTCCGAAATAGTCAAAAAGCTGAATATCGACGCTTTTGTCGTGGGAGACGATTGGTATGGCAAGTATGATTATTTGAAAGACTTGGGCGTTCAGGTATTCTATTTCCCTTACGGGACAGGAGTGTCCTCTTCCAACTTGAAGAAAACGATCCATGATTCATATGAAGCGAATTTGAAGTCTCAACGGCAATCCAAACCTGAATCTGTTAAAGGCTTCGGTGAAAAAGAATAAGGGTGATGATGGAAAAAAGGGTATTGATTACCGGAGGGACGAAGGGGATAGGCAGAGCGGTTGCCGAATGTTTGGCAAAAGCTGGCTACAGCCTGATTTTGACTTATGCTTCGGATAAAGAAGAGGCTCTTCGGGTGGCAGACGGTTTGCTGCAGCAATACAAAGTGGAGGTTCTTACGCTTCAGGCCGATATTTCCGATCGGAAATCAATCGAAAAGATAGAATCATTTCTAACCGGGTGCTCTATGCGCTTGGATGCGGTGATCTTTAATGCCGGCCTGACCTGTCGTGACTCGTTTGAGGATTTGGATATAGTAGAATGGGAACGGGTGTTTTTTGCCAATGTGCATTTCCCTGTCTTCCTGTTGCAACGCATTGTCGGTTTGATTAATAAGGGAGGAAGCATTGTCTTTACCGGTTCTCTGATGGGGATACAGCCCCATTCGGTTTCACTGGTGTATGGCGTGACGAAGAGTGCCGTGCATGCGTTGGTGAAGAATATGGTGAAGTTCCTGGTTCCGTATGAGTTGCGTGTGAATGCTGTGGCTCCCGGTTTTGTGGATACCGAATGGCAGAAAACGAAACCCGCTGAAATACGTCGTAATATAGAGAACAAGGTTTCATTAGGGCGTTTCTGTGATCCGGAGGAACTGGCGGAAGTTTATAGAATGTTAGTAGAAAATAGTTATTTTAATGGCGAAGTGATCGTCGTCGATGGCGGTTATTCGTATAAATAGAAGATAAATGAGCGACTTGGATAAAGAGTACGAGGCTTCGTTGAAGTCGATAGAAACAGAAAATAAGATTGACCGGATTTTTTATCGTCCTATCGGTTTTCGTATTGCCCGTATGTTAAGGGGTACAGGTATTACGCCTAATATGGTGACTGTTGTCTCTATTTTTGTAGGGGCGGCAGTCGGTTTCTTTTTTTATCATGATGATCTGATTTACAATGTTTGCGGTATCCTGTTGCTGGTATGTGCAAATATCCTAGACTGCGTGGACGGGCAGTTGGCCCGCCTGACGGGAATCAAATCGGCGATCGGTCGTATCTTGGATGGTTTTGCCGGGGATATCTGGTTTACGTGTATTTATGTCGGTTTCGCCCTTCGTCTGTCTCATGATTACGGAACGGACTGGTTCTTTGCCTTGGCGGTTCTTTCCGGTTTGTCACATTTGGTACAGGCGAATATCACGGACTATTACAAGACACTTCATTTGTATTTCATCAGCAAGGATAAAGGTGCGGAGTTCCAGTCGCTGGAACAGGTACGTGCCCGCCATAAGGAAATGAAATATGGTATCAATAAATTTTTCTATTTCCTCTATCGTGGCTATACGCTTTTGCAGGTGAAAGCTACTCCGTCCTTGCAGGGTATGCTTCGCAGCTTGCATGCACGGTATGGAGATGATATTCCGGAAGATATCCGTATCCGTTTCCGCAAGCAAAGCAAGGAACTGATGCACATGGTAGACCTTTTGACTTTTAACGGACGTACGATCGTGATGTTCGTCGTGGTTCTGGTCGGTGAGGTTTGGGTTTATTTCTTGTATGAGATAATCGTATTGAACATCGTTTTGTTGCTCGCCATGAGAAAGCATGAACAGATGTGTGCAACATTCTATAAATAAGAATTTATGAAAGAGAGCGTTGTAGACATACATGATTTACAGGAAGCTGCCCCGTTCTTTAAAAGTCGTTTCGGCTCTTTTCTGGGGAAAGTGCTGATCAAATGGTTGAGTATCGATAAGGTAAACAAGGCTCATGCCCATAACTGCCATTTGCGGGGAGCGGAGTTCACAACAGCCTTGCTGAACGACCCGTTGATCGATATTAAATATGATCTACATAACGCCGAGGTGCTGGATCATCTGCCCGAAGGCGCTTTCGCTACAGTTTCGAACCATCCTATCGGATCGATAGACGGGATTATGTTGATCGATATATTCGCTTCACGCCGTCCGGATTTCAAAGTAATGGTAAACGGCGTATTGACCAAAATCGGGGCCATGGGAGATAATTTCGTGTCCGTCAAGCCAGACTCCAATAATCAGGGGGCTAATCTGAAGAATATAAACGGGGTCCGTATATCCCTGCAACAACTGAAAGAGGGGCATCCGATGGGTTTTTTCCCTGCCGGGGGGATCTCGATGTATAATAAGAAGACGAAGAAAATACAGGATTTGCCTTGGACGCACAGTGTGATTCGTCTGATCCGGAAAGCGAAAGTGCCTGTATATCCTGTTTATTTCGATTTCCTGAATTCCCGCTTTTTCTATTGGCTGGGCCGGATTGACTGGCGTATCCGTACGTTGCGCATACCAGCCGAGGCCTTTAACAAGCGCGGGCGTACGGTCGATGTTTATATCGGTGAGCCTGTTTCTCCAGAAGAAATCCAAAATATTGCCGACGACAAAGACCTGGCCGAGTTTTTATATCAACGTACGTACGCTGCTAAAAAATAACAAACCTGTATAGAAACCGCCTTCGGATTTCGGTTAATTGGATTAAGATTTGTAATTTTGGCAGATAAAACTGAAATAATTACAGATAGTAGAAGAAATATGATAAAGGTTGACGTGCAGCAGATAAAACAGCGTTTTGGAATTATCGGTAATAATGCCGGGCTGAACCGGGCTATCGATGTTGCCCTACAGGTCGCTCCGACAGATTTGTCTGTGCTGATTACCGGTGAAAGTGGTGTCGGTAAAGAAACTTTTCCTCAGATTATACATCAGAACAGCCCGCGTAAACATGGGCAATACATAGCGGTGAACTGTGGTGCCATTCCTGAAGGTACGATTGACTCGGAATTGTTCGGACACGAAAAAGGTTCTTTTACAGGAGCGTTGTCTGACCGTAAAGGCTATTTCGAGGTTGCGGATGGCGGGACGATCTTCCTGGATGAAGTAGGAGAGCTACCCACCCCTACGCAGGCACGTTTGTTGCGTGTTTTGGAGACGGGAGAGTTTATCCGTGTCGGTTCATCCAAAGTCCAAAAGACGAATGTCCGTATCGTCGCGGCGACAAACGTCAATCTGACGCAAGCTGTAGCGGAAGGAAAATTCCGTGAAGATTTGTTTTACCGTCTGAGCACGGTGCCTATCCAGGTTCCTCCTTTACGTGAGCGCGGTGAGGATATCATCTTGCTTTTCCGGAAATTTGCCAGCGATTGCGCGGAGAAGTACCGGATGCCGCCGATCCGTTTGGATGAGGAAGCCCGCCAGTTGATGCTTTCCTACCGTTGGCCGGGGAATGTCCGGGAACTGAAAAACATAACGGAGCGTATTTCTGTTATCGAGGAAAACCGGGATATCACCGCTTCAGTGCTTCGCTTGTATCTACCTGATCTGAATATCGAGAAATATCCGGTCCTAGTCAAACAGGATTCCGATCAGAAGATATTCAATAGCGAACGGGAGATTCTATATCAAGTGCTGTTTGACATGAAGAAAGATGTCAACGAACTTAAGAAGCTGGTACACGACATTATGGGAGGCAAGATGCCAATCGAGATGCCGGAAGAGCCGGCGGCTTATCCCCATCCGATCCATACTGTTCATCCGGTTCCTTCTATTCAGGAAGCCGAAGCAGTGGAAGAGGAGGAGAGCATGTCGCTGGAAGAAGTCGAGAAAGAGATGATCCGAAAGGCCTTGGAGAAACATAACGGTCGCCGTAAGAATGCCGCTGCCGACCTGAAGATATCGGAACGGACACTTTACAGGAAAATAAAAGAATATAATCTGGAATAAAAGATGTTGAAGATTAATAAGATATGGCTTTTCTGCCTGATCGGGCTGATTGTGACGGCTTGTTCGATCTCCTATAAGTTTAATGGAGCTTCTATTGATTATACGAAGGTCAAGACGATCACGATCAAGGATTTCCCGAACCAGGCTCCGTTAGTCTATCCGCCCCTTTCGCAAAAGTTTACGGAAGCATTGAAGGATATTTATATCCGTCAGACCCGTCTGCAGTTGGTGGGGAGCAACGGCGACTTGGACCTGGAGGGTGAAATTACGGGCTATGACCTGACTCCTATGGCTGTAAAAGAAGATGCTTATGCCTCGCAGACCAAGTTGACGATTACGGTTCGGGTTCGTTATGCCAACCGGGTGAATCCGGATGAGGATTTTGAGCAGAGCTTTTCGGCATACCGTGAATTCGATGCGACTCAGATGTTGCAACAGGTACAGGACCAGTTATCGGAAGAGATTATTGACGAGCTTGTCGATCAAATTTATAATGCAACGGTTGCCAACTGGTAAAAATGAAAGCTGCTGATCTATATCGACTAATGGAGAGCCCGGCCCTGCTGACTGAGGATACACTTCAGCAGTTAAAGCAGATCGTCGATGAGTTCCCATATTTCCAGATTGCCCGGATGCTTTACCTGAAGAACCTGGCGGTCTTGAACGATATACGTTTTGGCGCAGAATTGAAGAAGATGGCAATCTATGTCCCTGACCGTAGGAAGTTGTTCACCCTGATAGAAGGTGAACGGTTCGGTTTGCAGCTCCAGTCAGCGAAAGAGGGAAATCCAACCCGTGAAGATGCTTTTTCATTGATCGATGCTTTCCTGTCCAATCGTGAGGAGGAAGAACCGAAGACGGATGCGTCTCTTCTGTTCCAGCCGTCCGTTTCGTCGGATTACATCTATTGGTCATTGACGAAGGAAAACGGGCAGGTGGAGGAAAAAGAAGAGGAAGAAGAAGTCCGTTTGCAGCATCACGATCTGATCGATTCTTTTATAAAAAATGAAGAACAGCGGACTCCCGGCAGTGGTCTGAACCTGGATATGGAGACAACCGGAGCGCCTGTTCCCGGAAATCTGGCGGAGTTGGAGGAAAACCAGCATAAACCGCTGGATGACTCCTATTTTACGGAAACATTAGCTCATATTTATGTAAAACAGAAGCGATATGAGAAGGCATTGCAAATAATTAAAAACTTAAACTTGAAATATCCAGAAAAAAATGTTTACTTTGCAGACCAAATCAGATTTCTGGAAAAGTTGATTATTAACACTAAAAAATAAAACAAAGATGTACGTATTTATTTCTATCTTAATCCTGATCGCATCTATACTATTGATCTTGATTGTATTGATTCAGAACTCGAAAGGTGGAGGTCTGGCTTCAGGATTCTCTTCTTCCAACCAAATTATGGGGGTACGCAAAACCACAGACTTTCTTGAAAAAGCAACCTGGACTCTTGCCGGCACTGTTGTTGTTTTAAGTATTGTGATTACTGCTTTTATTCCGAGAGCTCAGCACGCGAATCAGTCTGAAATCAAAGAACAGATAAATAATGCCGTAACAATCGATCCGAATACGGTTGCTCCTGACTTTGGCACTGCCCAGCAACCTGCGACAGCTCCCGTTTCTTCTTCTGAAGAAGAAGCTCCGGCTAACTAATAGAAAACGGATTTTCGATATAATGAAGAGGTTTCCTGCAACAAGGATGCCTCTTTTTTTGTTTTGTTTGATAGAATTATCGATAAGTGGATAGAAATAATTTATCATGGACGATACATATTTCTTCGTATCTTTGTCATTACAGGCAGATAGGCCTGTCTTAAATCGTAAACAAATATGGACATGATTAACTTTGATGGATTGTTGATAGGTATTGCTACCTTTTTGATTATCGGGCTTTTTCATCCGGTTGTGGTGAAAGCGGAATATTATTGGGGCACGAAATGCTGGTGGATCTTTCTTGTTTTGGGAATAGCGGGAACTGTCGCTTCCCTGCTGGTTGAAAGCGTTTTCGTCTCGGCTATCTGCGGCGTCTTTGCCTTTTCCTCTTTCTGGACGATAAAGGAAGTTTTCGAGCAGGAAGAGCGCGTCTTGAAAGGCTGGTTTCCAAAGAATCCCAAACGTACTTATCCGGAGCAAAAGCCTTAATCAGGCTTTTCAAGCAGAAGAACTGGTTACGATATCTTACCGACACCGCCTAAAACCAATCCTCAGGTAACCGGTAGACTAAGCCGTTTCATGCCATCAACTAAGTCAAAACACCCCAGAAACTAAATGATAACATATCGTAAAGTATCTGTTGGTAGTTACTATTTATAGACGATACGTAGTACTACCAATAGACGATATGTGGTACTACGTATCGTCTATTGGTAGTACTACATATGAATAATATGAAGTATGTCTTGAATTAGTTTACTATGACTTTTGAGATAGTTTACGGTATGTTACGGATCAGTTGCTCCATGAGAACAGGCGATAGTGTCGGGGCTTTTTATGTATTTCCGTACATTTCAGGAAAGACTGAACCAACTTCAGATATTATCCGTACCTTTGTCACGTTAAATATTATTCGTATGAAAACAAAGAAAAAAGATTCATTTATGGATTACATCAAAGCGAACCGAAAAGGAAGTAGGGAAGCGGAGATTGAGAATCACGGTCATCCGGTCAGTTTCAACCGGGTACATGTATCGAAAAAGGTTTATAACCGTAAAAGAGATAAGGCAGATGCCCGGAGGCATCTGCCTTATTTGTACATTGTCGTTTGCGACAATTAGTGCTGGTGGTTGTGTACCGGATATTTTTCCTTAAACCACTCAACCAATTTTCCGTCTTTGAAACTTAACAGGTAATACCCTTCCGTATTTTCAGTCATGGAAGCTGTCTTGTAGCTGATGGTTTCGATCGAACCTTCGGAGGTCATGCGGGCACCTGCCGATTCGAAATCTTTTCCCAATATGGAGATCACTTTCTTTTTGGTCATGCCTAATTCGATGTCTTTCATCTTACTATCCATTTGATAGGGTTGCATGAGCGTTCCGCAACTTGTCAGCAGGAATGTGGCCAGTAGTACATACAGCCATTTCATCTTTTTCATATATCCTTGTTTTTGTAGTTAGTAAACACAATGACAAAAGTAGTGATATTCATTGAAGAAAGGAGTGTTTTTACTTCAATATCTTTAGAAAATGAAAGATGAAACCAATCAAGGGGTGGGCAAGTCATATACATATATGGCATCTTCAGTGTCTCCGTCTACGGCATATAGTTTTTTTTCTTTTCTTTTTCGGATATCGCCCCAATAGATGATGGATGGATCCTTCCAAAGGAATGTAAATAAATGCAGACTGCCAAATAAAAAAAGAGGAAAACCTTTCGATTTTCCTCTTCTTGAGAGCGGAAGACGGGGCTCAAACCCGCGACCCTCAGCTTGGAAGGCTAATGCTCTATCAACTGAGCTACTTCCGCAATTAATTTGTGGGCAGTGATGGATTCGAACCACCGAAGGCGAAAGCCAGCTGAGTTACAGTCAGCCCCATTTGGCCACTCTGGTAACTGCCCCCGTTATTTTCAATTGCAGTGCAAAGGTACGATTATTTTTGAAACCTGCAAGCGTTTAGGCAGAAAAATTTACCATTTTAAGAGCGGTTACTGCCGCTTCATCGCCTTTGTTTCCGTACTTGCCACCTGCACGGTCTTCGGACTGTTGCATAGTGTCTGTCGTTAACAAGCCGAAAATGAACGGAATATCGTACATAAGATTTAATTCTGTAATGCCCTGCGTAACGCCTGAACAGACATAATCGAAATGAGGAGTATCGCCTCTTACGACGCAGCCCAAAACGATAACGGCATCCACTTCTTTTGTTTCAGCCATTTTTTTTGCGCCAAAAGTCAGTTCGAAACTGCCTGGTACTCGTTTTACAAATATGTTTTCGGCTTTGACGCCATGTTTTTCCAATGTGTTGCAGGCGCCTTCCAATAGCTTTTCGGTGATGTGCTTGTTCCATTCCGCTACGACGATTCCGACAGTCACTTCCGATCCGTCAGGAACACTGTTAAAGTCGTACTCCGATAAATTCTGATAAGCTGTTGCCATATTTTTTGTTCTTAAAAGAAGAGGATGCCTTGTTTGACGAGACATCCTCTTATATGATTATAATAATGTGTATACGTTATTTGTTCAATGCCGAAGCACGGGTGATATATTTATCGATATCGGAAGCTTCCATTGAATTGAAGTATTTTTCCTTAATCGTCGTGTATGCCTTAACAGCATCACCATATTGTTTCAGGCTTTCATAAGCGATACCGGCTTTCTTCAGGTAAGTCGGGCTGATCACTTCGTTGCTTGCCTGCTTGGCTGCTTTTTCGAAATAGCTGATACCTTCTTTTACGTTGCCCATATTTACATAGCAGTCACCGATCAGGCCCGTGATAGCCGGCGAGATCATGTCGTCGCTGCCGCTGAAAGATTTCAGCAGATCCAATGCTTTTTCATTGTCGCCCATCTTGAAATAGCAGATACCGGCATAAGCCTTTGCCAAGTTACCGGCCGATGTGCTTCCGTATTGGTCGATGATAGCTTCGAATCCTTCATAATCCGCACCGTTTCCGTTCAGTGCCAGGTTGAAAGAGTCTTTTGCAAAATATTGTTCGCCTTTGAACATAGCTGCTGCGGCTTTTTTCTCCTGCGGAATCAAATATCCGTGCTTGATACCCAAAACAGCTCCAACAACGAGAGCGAGTGCTATAATACCATAAATGATTTTCTTTGAATTGTTTTCAATGAACTGCTCCGATCTCGAAACAATTTCTTCGACCTCTAACTCTTTGTTGGTGTCTTTTTCCTTAGTAGCCATAATGTTTTATAGTTGTTATTATTTTATCATTGTTTTATGCCTGTGGCAATTCAAGTCGCAAAAGTAGTTTTTTTTACTGAGAAAATCTATACTTAGAAGTATATTTTTTAATTTTGTGCAACTAATATAGCGTGGATGATACTTAAAAAGCTTTCTATACTCAATTATAAAAACATTCTTCAGGCAGAAGTTTCTTTCTCTCCCGAAATAAATTGTTTTTTCGGGAATAACGGAATGGGAAAGACCAATCTGTTGGATGCCGTTCATTATCTCTCTTTTTGCAAAAGCCATATCAATACGCCCGATTCCCAGCTGATCAACAACGGTCAGGATATGTGCGTGTTGCAAGGTAACTATGACTATGAGGGGCGTGAAGAGGAGATCTTTTGTGCTATCCGTCGCCGGCAACGGAAACAGTTCAAGCGGAATAAAAAAGAGTACGACAAACTGTCGGAGCATATCGGTCTGTTGCCATTAGTGATGGTTTCGCCAGCCGATTCGGAACTGATACAAGGCGGGAGCGAAGAACGTCGACGCTTTCTCGATGTGATTATTTCGCAGCAGGACAAGCCTTATCTGCATGCGTTGATACAATATAATAAAGCCTTGCTTCAGCGGAATTCGCTGTTGAAGGACCAGTGTATCGACGCTTCCCTTTATGAAGTGCTGGAAATGCAGCTGGACATGTACGGCCGGATGGTGTACGAGAAGCGGCAGATGTTGGTGAATGATTTTATCCCGATCTTCAACGAATATTACCAGACGATCTGCCGTTCGACCGAACAGGTCGGTTTGCGGTATATCTCCCAGTTGGAGAAGGGGAGCCTGGCGGATATGCTGGCTGCCAATCGGGAACGTGACCGCATACTCGGTTATACCTCGACCGGCATTCACAAGGATGAACTGGAGATGACGTTGAACGGCCACCTGATCCGCCGTGTCGGTTCGCAAGGGCAGAACAAGACGTATCTGATTGCCCTCAAGCTGGCTCAGTATGTGTTTCTTTCCTGCAGGGGGCAAGCGCGTCCGATCCTTCTGTTGGACGATATTTTCGACAAGCTGGATGCCGACCGGGTGGAGCAGATCGTCAAACTGGTGAGCGGCGACCAGTTCGGGCAGATTTTCATTACTGATACGAACCGGAAATATTTGGACGCCATCCTGCAATCGATCAATCACGGCTACGCTCTGTTCAGGGTCGAACAGGGTGAAGTGCAACCGATGGAGGAAGCGGAATGATGCACCGGAATGCACAGACGTTGGGCGATGCGATCCGGGAGTTTTTCGAGGATAATGCTGAGTTGAGGGGGAAGATACTGGAAATCCGTGTCATGCGGGCCTGGGGCGAGATACTGGGGCCGATGGTCGCTCAGTACACTCGTAATATATATGTAAAAGACAAAGTGCTGTATGTTTCCCTCACTTCTTCCGTCTTGAGAAGTGAATTGGTGTTGTGCCGGGAACGTCTGGTGAAGAGCTTGAACGATTATGCCGGTTCGGAAGTTATACAAGATATAGTTATCAGATAAAAGAGTTGAATCATTATGGATGCAAAAAAGATAGAAGAAGTTCCGTTTGAAGAGGTTTATGAAGTGGAAAAGTATGGCACATACTATTCTGAAAATAAATTCTGGCAAAAAGTACAACGGGTTGCAAAGAAAGTCGGTGCGACGGTGATACGTCCTGTCTTCCAGCTTTATTATCTGCTGCACGATAAAGATGTTTCGTTACAACATAAGGCTTATATCATAGGTGCTTTAGGCTATTTTATTCTGCCGTTCGACCTGATACCGGAAGGTCTTCTTCCGGTGATCGGCTTTACTGACGATGTAGCTGTGATGGGACTTGTCCTGAAAATCGTGAAGGATAGCATCACACCGGAGATAAGAGCCAAGGCGGATGCTAAGGTCATGGAGCTGTTGCAAACGGATAAGATCTGAATCACAATATTTCTTTTTCAGTTATGATCAAGTCCATTTTCCGGTCGAACGGCTCGGCCGGAATCTGATTCTTTAACTGGAAGTCATAGCAGATTCCGATTTTAGGAACATCCAGTGTCGAAAGCAGTCGGTCATAAAATCCTTTTCCCCGTCCGAGGCGGTTATGCTGGCGGTCGAAAGCGACACCCGGAACAATGATCAGGTCTATTTCGCTTTCCGGTACGGCTTCACAATCTTCGCTTGGTTCCAATATCCCGAAAACACCCGTTTTGAGTGATTCTTTTCCTGCATACAAGAGCAATTGAAGATCATTCCCTTTTATAAGAGGGAGCAATAATCTCTTTTTCCGGTACCATTTTTCGATCAGTCCGGCAGTCTGCACTTCGCCGGGGATGGCATGGTATAGTGCAATACACGAAGCTTGCTGGAAGAGGTCTGTCTCTTCCAGCCGATCCATTATCTTAGCAGAGAGATCCAGCAATGTAGTCTTCGTATATGATCTCTTTAAGGAAGCCATATCCTCTCGAAGCGTTTGTTTGGCTTTGCGCAATTCCATTGGGCGTATTGTTTTTGTTCTCCAGTGTCGGGAATGATTTGCCTTCGTTCAGGACTTTGACGGCGCGTTTCAGCGTGATGTCATCGTTCTGGAATATTGGATAGAAGCCGGCTTCGTCGAAGAAGTTACGGACGATGTAGGCCTGGATCTGTTTCTCGATCAGTTTGCCTGATATGTTGATCAGGTGCGGACGTTTCTTGATTCCTTTTGCTGCGGCATAATTGGTGAAATCGGAAAGCAGTGGTTGTTGTTGCAGGTATTTGTGTAAGTCCTGATAGGTCTTGAAAGAAGCCAACTTGTCGTAATTGCGATCCGAGTATTCGAGTGCATATAGGTTCAACATACCGGAATTGACTACGTTGGAGAAATAGGAAGTCACACCGCTTGTGTCACGCGGGATGAAGATATCCGGCATGATACCGCCGCCGCCGTAAACGGGGCGTCCCATCACGGTTTCGTATTTTTCGCTGTTGTTCAGCTTGATGCTGTCGGCTGAATCAAATTCACCGTGCATGAAACGTTGGTAGATGTCCTGTTCGTATTCGCTGTCTTTACCCAGTTCGTACTTTTTCTGGATACAACGTCCAGACGGCGTGTAATAGCGTGCGATCGTCAGGCGGATTTCCGAACCGTCGCTTAACTGGATCGGCGACTGGACCAAGCCTTTTCCGAAAGTACGGCGGCCGATAATCAGCCCGCGGTCATTGTCTTGGATAGCTCCGGAGAAGATTTCACTGGCGGAAGCCGAGAACTCGTCTGTCAAGACTACAATCGGAGCATCCTGGCAAGTACCTGTGCCGTTCGTATAGACATCGTTGCGCGGGAATGCTTTTCCTTCCGTGTATACGATCAGGCGGCCTTCCGGCATGAATTCGTTTACCATATTGATGGCGGCATCCATATAACCGCCCGTGTTACCGCGAAGGTCGATCACGAATGAGGTACAACCTGCCTGTTTCAGCTTGGCGATTGCTGTGATAAATTCATTATAAGTGGTACGGCCGAATTTGCTTACCTTGATGTAGCCGATTCCTTTGCTTACCTCGTAAGACACGTCGACCGAACTGATGGGGACATCGCCGCGCGTCACGTCGAAATACAACAGTTCCGGTTCGTTTTTACGTTTTATGCCTAACTTGACCGTACTGTTCTTCGCACCACGCAGAGTTTTCATGATGACTTCCTGGTCACTTTTGTTGCCGGCATACAGGGAGTCGTTGATCGTGATGATACGGTCGAAGGGCTTCAAGCCGGCCTTCTCTGAAGGTCCCCCCGGAATGACGTTGATAACCAGAATGGTATCGGTCTGCATATTGAATGAAACCCCGATGCCGCTGAACGATCCTTCCAGGTCTTCATTTGCCCGTTGGGCGTCCTTTGCCGGTATATACACGGAATGCGGGTCCAGTTCGCTGAAGACCTTAGGAATGGCATCTTCCACTAATTGTTTCATATCGACTGTATCGACATACTGTTCGTCGATAATGTCGAGGATGGCATTGATTTTATTTCCACTGGAATAAATATGCCTCTTTCCTTGTGTCAGTCTGAGGTAATGATTCCCTACAAATATCCCGAGAGCAATACTTAATGCTATAATCACAGGCAACCATACAGCCAGCCTTTTGTTCTTGTCCATAAAACGTATCTTTAGTCGTTTATTTCTATATAATCTATAATAACACCAGCGCGACGTAATAGGTTGCAACCATCTTCCACCCTATATTTTTCAGAGTATACCACTCGCTTGATCCCAGACTGGATGATGAGCTTGGCACATTCGATGCAAGGGGCGGAGGTGACGTAGATCGTTGCACCTTTACTGCTGTTGGACGAAGCGGCCACTTTCGTAATGGCATTGGCTTCCGCATGCAGAACGTAAGGTTTGGTAACATTGTTCTCGTCTTCGCAAACATTCTCGAAACCGGATGGCGTACCGTTATATCCGTCAGAGATAATCATTTGGTCTTTTACTATCAGTGCCCCAACCTGGCGTCTCTTGCAATACGAATTTTCAGCCCATACGGCCGCCATTCTGAGATAGCGCTTATCCAATTCGAGTTGCTTTTCCTTCTTATCGCACATCGTCTTCTGATTTTATATACCTTAAATTATATAAATAGTAGGCAAAGGTACATATATTTGGGATAAATGGAATAGGTTCGAAGTTTTTTTGTTCAAGCGTGTATCATAAAATACCATAGAAGGCAACCTCGAAAACAAATCAGACTTGCATCCGGCTCTGGACGGATGTGGATGGTCCGTCAGGTTCTATTCCGTTTCTTTTCAACAGGGCGCCGATTTCCGCCTCTTTTCCCCGGAAACGTTTGTACAGGATATCCGGATCTTCGGTTCCGCCTTTCGACAGGATGTTTTTACGGAAAGAACGGGCTGTTTCCCGATTGAAGATTCCCGTCTCTTTGAAGACCGAGAAAGCATCGGCATCCAGGACCTCTGCCCATTTATAGCCGTAATAGCCGGCTGAATATCCACCGGAGAAGATGTGTCCGAAACTGCTGCTCATCAAGGTTCCGGGAACTTCGGGGACGATCACGGTCTGTTTCCAGGCTTCCTTCTCGAAAGCGATTACATCTTCGTCGAATGGTTCTGTCCGGGTATGCCAGGCCATATCTAAGAAACCGAAGCTCAGTTGACGGCAGCAGGCATATCCTGCGTTGAAATTGGAAGCGTCTATTAATTTCTGTACTAATTCTTGCGGGATTTTTTCCCCGGTTTTGTAGTGGATGGCGATCTGATCCAGAAACTCTTTCTCTGTCAGCCAGTTTTCCATCAGTTGGGAAGGAAGTTCCACAAAGTCACGATAGACATTTGTACCGGAAAGGCTCGCGTATGATCCTTCGGCAAACATACCGTGCAGGGCATGCCCGAATTCGTGCAACAGCGTGTTGACCTCGTCAAAAGTCAACAAAGAAGGCTTCGTCTCGGTCGGACGTGTGAAGTTCATTACGATAATGATTTGGGGCCGGCTGTCTTTGCCGTCTTGATCCCGGTATTGTTCCTTTATGCTGTTCATCCAGGCACCCGACTGTTTCCCGTCGCGCGGATGAAAGTCTGTATATAATATGGAAAGAAACTTCCCGTCGGCATCGTAGACCTCGTATGCCTCTACTTCGGGATGATAAACCGGAATCTCTTTATTCTCTTTAAAAGTGATGCCATATAATTGCGTAGCCAGACCGAACACGCCTTTCTTTACATGATTCAGTTCGAAATAGGGACGCGTCATTTCATCATTCACGTTGAAACGGATGTCTTTCAGTTTTTCGGAATAATAGCTCCAATCCCAAGGCATGACCGTTATGTTTTCTTTTTCCGTTTCCGAAGCAAATCTTTGTACGGTCTCGTATTCATTCCGGGCTACCGGCTTGTAGGCATCCAATAACTCATTCAGCAGTTTATAGACGCGTGCGGGAGTTTTGGCCATCGTATGTTTCAATTTGTAGTCGGCATAGTTGGCATATCCCATCAGTCTTGCGATTTCCAGGCGGATATTGACGATTTTCCGTATGATTTCCTTGTTGTCGTATTCATCCCCTTTGTTACCTATGTTCATATATTCCCGATACATCTTTTCCCGTAACTCACGCAAAGCTGAGTAACGCATGAAAGGCATGTAGCTTGGGGCCGAGAGATTGAACAGCCATCCGGTTTTTCCTTTTTCTTTAGCCCTGAGTGCGGCAGCTTCGCGTATGCTTTCCGGTAGTCCTTCCAGTTCGTCTTCTTTTGTCAGCAACAGTTCGTAGCGGTTCTTGTCTTTCAATGCGTTCTGATCGAATGTGAGGGAAAGAAGGCTTAACTCGGAACTGAGTTTACGGTATTTTTCTTTCTCTTCGGGTCCGAGTGCGGCGCCACGTACGCAAAAAGCTTCGAATGTCTCCTCCAGCAGACGTGCGTCTTCCGTCGGGAGATGCAGTTCTTCTTTCTGGTCGTAGACACTTTTTACGCGTGCGAATAGTTGTTCGTTCAAATAAATATTGTTGGAGCTTTCCGACAGTTTGGGGGATACTCGTTGCGAGATATCCATCATCTCGTCGTCTGCTTCTGCATTCAATACGTTGAAGAAGGCCGAGCTGACTTTATCCAGCAGCTTGCCGCTGCGTTCGAGTGCTACGATTGTGTTCTCGATTGTAGGAAGTTCCGTATTGTCGGCAATGGCTCGGACTTCCTTGTCCAATTGCCGGATTCCTTCGTCGAAAGCCGGTTCATACTGTTCTGTTTTGATCTGGTCGAACGGAGGAGTTCCGAACGGAGTCCGATAAGTCTCGAAAAAGGGATTTTCTCTATTTTGTTTCATGTTCTTTTGTGTTGATTTATTCTATAACAAAGGTACGGAATAATCGGCAAATAAAAATGCATTGATAGCCGGACGATGCCAAACAACCGGATTTGGAAGTTTTTAACAGCTTGGCATGTGTTTGACAACACATATATATGCTTTAGATATTTGTAATGGATTATCAGTCAAACTGTTTTTAAATCGTAAAAAATGAAATTTCTAAATAAATATGAAAGCAGATTTGTTTTTTTATTTTTTAAGTGATACTTTTGGTCAGGATACAAAAGCAATTTATTTGTTATCACGTTAAAGCATAAACTTAAAACCAAATATAAAAATATGAGTTATCTTAAATTTGACAAGACTCTTATGACGAACCTGGAAGAAGTGCTACCAAGAGAAATTCTTCGTACAAATCGTTCGGGAGCCTATCATTGTACAACTATCGTTGATTGCAACACAAGGAAATATCACGGATTACTTGTGATTCCGGTTCCGGAACTGGATGATGAGAATCACGTATTGTTGTCGTCATTGGATGAAACTGTCATACAGCATGGTGCCGAATTTAACTTGGGGCTTCATAAGTATCAGGGGGATAATTACAGTCCGAGAGGTCATAAGTACATTCGTGAGTTCGAGTGCGAGAAAGTTCCTACGACGATCTATCGTGTAGGAGGTGTTATTCTGAAAAAAGAGAAGTTGTTTGTGCATCATGAGAATCGAATCTTGATCCGTTATACGTTGTTGGATGCCCATTCGGCAACAACATTGCGCTTGCGTCCGTTTTTAGCGTTTCGCAGTGTCCGTGAATATACACACGAGAATGCCCAGGCCAGTCGCGAATATCAGGTTGTGTCGAATGGTATCAAAACCTGTATGTATCCGGGCTATCCTGAATTGTATATGCAACTGAACAAAAAGAATGAGTTTCATTATCTGCCTGATTGGTATCGGGGTATCGAATATCCGAAAGAGCAGGAGAGAGGCTATGACTTTAACGAAGATCTGTATGTTCCCGGATATTTTGAAGTTGAGATAAAGAAAGGGGAAAGCATCGTCTTTTCCGGTGGGGTTTCTGAAATAGGAACCCGTTCGTTGAAAAAGACTTTTGAAGACGAGGTTGAAGAACGTACACCTCGCGATACTTTCCGACATTGCCTGATCAATGCAGCACATCAATTCTTAAATAAGCAGGAAAATGAATTTTATATTTTAGCTGGTTATCCGTGGTTCAAGTGCAGGGCACGCGATTTGTTTATTTCTTTGCCGGGGCTGACTTTGGCTATCGATGAGGTTTCCAAGTTTGAAATGGTAATGGAAACGGCCCGTAAGGCGATTTATAATTTTATCCGTAATGAACCGAGCCAGATCAAGATTTATGAAATGGAGCATCCCGATATCTTGCTTTGGACTGTTTGGTGCATTCAGCAATATGCTAAAATGGTTTCACGTGAGGCATGCCGCGAGAAATATGGTGTATTGTTGGAAGATATCATGAGGTTCCTCTGTCAGGATAAACATCCGAATCTGATTCTGCATGATAATGGATTGCTTTATACCTATGGGACGAATAGGGCTGTAACATGGATGAACTCGACGGTTAACGGACATCCCGTTATTCCGCGTACAGGATATATTGTTGAGATCAATACATTGTGGTATAACGCTTTGCGATTTGCAGGAGAATTGTCGGGTGAGGCCGGAAATAATGCTTTGGCTGAATCATTGGGAGCTTTGGCCGAGAAAAGCGGGAAGTCGTTTGTCAATGTGTTCTTGAATGAATATGGCTATTTGCTCGATTATGTCGATGGTAACATGATGGAGTGGAGTGTGCGTCCGAATATGATATTTGCCGTGGCATTTGATTATTCTCCTTTGAATTCCAGCCAGAAAAAAGGTGTACTCGATATTGTGACGAAAGAGTTGCTTACTCCTAAAGGACTCCGTTCCTTGAGCCCGAAGAGCGGTGGGTATAATCCTAATTATGTCGGTCCTCAGATCCAGCGTGATTATGCTTATCATCAGGGAACGGCCTGGCCTTGGCTGGCAGGTTTCTATTTTGAGGCATATCTTCGTATCTATAAGATGAGCGGTATAGGGTTTATCGAACGTTATCTGATTGGGTACGAAGATGAAATGTCGTCTCATTGTATCGGGTCCATTTCAGAATTGTTTGACGGTAATCCTCCGTTCAAGGGGCGTGGAGCTATATCATTCGCAATGAATGTTGCAGAAATATTGAGAATATTATACTTATTAAGCAAATATAACTATTGAAAGGAGGAGCCTGTATGAAAGTGTTAATGTTTGGATGGGAATTTCCTCCCAAAATATATGGCGGTCTTGCGGTTGCCTCTTATGGTATTACTAAAGGTCTGAGTCTGCAGAATGATGTGGAAACGACTTTCTGTTTGCCGAAGCCTACCGGTGAAGAAGAAGGTTTCCTGAATATTATAGGTATGAATCAAGTACCTGTCGTATGGCGAGATGTCAATTATGATTATTTGAAGTCCAGGCTTCCCAATTATATGACGCCGGAGCAATATTATGCTTTCCGTGACCATATCTATGCCGATTTCTCATATCTGAATGTAAATGATTTGGGGTGTATGGAGTTTGCCGGAGGGTATCCTGCTAACCTGCATGACGAGATCAATAATTTCTCGATTATAGCGGGTGTCGTTGCTCGCCAGCAGCAATTTGATATTATTCATGCCCACGATTGGTTGACATATCCGGCTGGCGTGCATGCTAAGATGGTGAGTGGTAAGCCTCTTTGCATTCATGTTCATGCAACCGATTTCGACCGTTCACGCGGAAAGGTTAACCCGACCGTATACGCAACGGAAAAGAACGGTATGGATTATGCGGATTGTATTATGTGTGTATCTGAATTGACACGGCAGACGGTTATCCGGGAGTATCATCAGGATCCGCGGAAATGTTTTGCCATGCATAATGCGGTTTATCCGTTGTCGCAAGAACTTTTGGACATTCCTCGTCCGGAGCATAAAAAGGAAAAGGTCGTGACTTTCCTGGGACGTATCACCATGCAAAAAGGACCGGAATATTTTGTCGAGGCAGCAGCGCTTGTTTTGAAACGTACACGTAATATCCGCTTCATTATGGCAGGTTCGGGTGATATGCTGGACGCTATGATTAATTTGGCCGCCGAGCGTGGAATTGCCGACCGTTTCCATTTTCCCGGGTTTCAACGTGGAAGGCAGGTATATGAAGCTTACAAGAACAGTGACGTCTTTGTGATGCCTTCTGTTTCCGAACCGTTCGGGATTGCCCCGTTGGAAGCCATGCAGTGCGGAACACCTTCCATTATTTCCAAACAGTCCGGTTGTGGGGAAATTCTCGACAAGGTGATTAAGACGGACTATTGGGATATTCATGCAATGGCTGACGCTATTTATTCGATCTGCACGAATCCGTCTTTGTTCGAATATCTTCAGGTGGAAGGAAAGAAAGAGGTCGATGGCATCACATGGGAAAAAGTCGGCTTGCGTATTCGCGCTCTTTATGAGAATGTCTTAAAGAATTACGGTAAATAATAAAACAACATTAGATATGAAAACAATCTGTCTTTATTTTGAAATACATCAAATCATACATCTGAAACGCTATCGTTGTTTCGATATCGGTACGGATCATTACTATTATGATGATTATGAAAATGAACGCAGTATCACGGAGATTGCAGAGCGTTCTTATATTCCGGCATTGACCACTTTGCTTGAAATGGTAAAGAATAACGGAGGAGCTTTTAAAGTCGCTTTTTCTATTTCGGGTGTGGCTTTGGAACAGTTGGAGATCTATTCTCCCGCTGTGATAGACCTGTTGCATCAATTGAATGACACAGGTTGTTGCGAATTTTTGTGCGAACCTTATTCTCATGGGCTTTCTTCTTTGGCTAATGAAGAATGTTTCCGTGAAGAAGTTTCCAGAATGAGTGCGAAGATCAAACAAGTTTTTGGACAAACTCCCAAGGTTTTCCGTAATTCCAGCTTGATTTATTCGAATGAGATTGGATCGGTTGTTGCAAGTATGGGATTTAAGGGTATTTTGACCGAAGGTGCCAAACATGTGTTGGGATGGAAGAGCCCGCATTATGTGTACCATTGTGCCTATAATCCTAATTTGAAGATTTTGCTTCGTGATTTCAAACTGTCGGACGACATTAGTCTGCGTTTCTCTAATTCGGATTGGAGCGAATATCCGTTATTTGCAGATAAATATATCGGTTGGATTGCGGGGTTACCGGAAGAAGAACAGGTTATCAATATTTTTATGGAGCTTTCTGCCTTGGGTATTGCACAACCGTTGTCTTCGAATATCCTGCAGTTCATGAAGGCTTTGCCGGCTTGTGCGAAAGAAAAGGGCATTTCATTCTCGACTCCGTCTGAAATCGTGACAAAGTTCAAGTCTGTAGATCAAGTCGATGTTCCTTATCCGATGTCATGGGCCGATGAGGAAAGAGATACGAGTTGTTGGCTGGGTAATGTGATGCAGCGTGAGGCGTTTAATAAATTGTATAGTGTGGCTGGTCGTGTTCATTTATGTGATGATCGCCGCATCAAGCAGGACTGGGACTATTTGCAGGCAAGCAATAACTTCCGTTTTATGACAACCAAGAAAACTGGAATTTGGCTTAATCGTGGTATTTATGATTCTCCGTATGATGCGTTTACCAATTATATGAATATATTAGGTGATTTTATCAGCCGTGTAGATGCTTTGTATCCTGTTGAGATAGAGAACGAAGAGTTGAATTCGCTTCTTACAACGATTAAGAACCAGGGTGAAGAGATTGAAAAGTTACAGAAAGAGCTTGATAAGTATAAGAAAAAAGCAGCGAAAAAAACGGCTGCTGAATAAAGGTAAAGTAATAAATGAAAGAAGGTGTGTCAAAATTCTCACCTTCTTTTTTATGCCCAAAGCCCCGACTTTCACAAGCTGGGGCTTTGTTATAACCTGAAGATTTTGTATCTTTAG